>JBLHNZ010000272.1:0-5776 GCA_047623245.1 Oceanicoccus sp.
AGGTGACGTCATTACGATAGATATTCCCGATAAGCTGGTACTGACAGCCAATAATGTTCCGGTACTGCATGCGAAACTCGGTACGTCTAAAGGAAATTTGGCATTGCAGGTAATCGAGAAAATAAAACGTGATTAGTCAATTACTGTGAAGTATTGAGATGAGTTTTCGAGCGATTATTTACTGTAGTTTATAGCGCGCTGTTCACAGTTATTTGATTAGATCGATAGATTATAGAGTAGTGGGAGAATTAGATGAGTGATGAAGACGTTGATCAAGAAGGAATGGCTGACGAATGGGCTGCAGCAATGGCCGAGCAAGATGACACTGGCTCGTCTCAAGGCGATATCGATGCAATGTTAGCAGGGGCAAATGACAATGTATCGAAAGCTCCTCTGGATGAGTTTTCTCCTTCCCTTCAACAAGTCGAAGGTGCACCAGACCTAGACGTAATTATGGATATTCCAGTTCGGATTTCAATGGAAGTCGGAAATACTGAAATTAGTATTAGGAATTTATTACAGCTTAACCAAGGTTCTGTCATCGAAATGGACCGGTTAGCGGGGGAGCCATTAGACGTACTGGTCAACGGTACGTTAATTGCCCATGGTGAGGTAGTTGTAGTTAACGAGAAATTTGGGATTCGTATGACTGACGTTATAAGTCCGTCAGAACGTATAAAGAAACTGCGGTAAAAGATATGTTTTATCGAATAATTCTCTTAATCGTATTTACTTTTTCCAGTAGTTTTACGATTGCTTCTGAAGAGGCAGCGAATAACAAGAAAAGTAGCTTAGTCGAACTTGCTCAAGATTCTAACGATAAATCCATGGCGAGTTTGACGCCCAATCAAATAGGTAGTGTCGCCGAAGCCGTTCCTCAAGAAGCGCCCGATGAGAGCCTATCTGTCAAGTCTGTTTCTCCAAAAGTGGGTTCTGGAATCCTTGCTGCGGATCCCTATTCGGTTGTTGTTGGTTTATTGGGGGTGCTCGCGCTAATTTTTGGCTTGGCTTGGCTTGTAAGAAAAGTGGGACCTGGCGCTTTCGCGGGTGGACAGTCAATGCGCGTAGTTAGTGTACTGGGTGTTGGTCCCCGTGAAAAAGTTTTGTTGGTGGATGTTGGAGGTCATCAAATACTGCTGGGTGTTGCGCCGGGTCGTGTGACCCACTTGAGAGATTTTGAGGAGCCTGTGATAGATGAAAACAGTGCACCGGGTGGCGAGTTCTCTGCAAAACTGAAGCTCCTGTTACGACAAGGCAGTGCGCCAGATAAAGACGGTGTTGGTAGCTCTTTGTCCAAAACAGCGGCGGATGTATCATCGAGTTCGAGTAAGTTAGATGGCGGTGCAGGAACATGAAGTTCCCGTGGTTTTTCGGTAAAAATGTGGTTGCTAAAATAACTGTCGTTTTGTCCTTGCTTGCTGTCACCTCCATTTCAGTTTTTGCTCAGGACACAGTTCCAGCGCCTTCCACCTCTATTAGCGACATTAGCAACGCTATGAGTAGCTTGAGGCAATCGGCAGTTCAAGGTGGCCCCGGGATTCCGGCAATGACAGTTACGACCAATGCAAACGGAGGGCAAGACTACACGGTAACGATACAGATTTTAGCGTTGATGACGGTCCTAACCCTGTTGCCGTCTTTTCTTATTATGATGACCTCGTTTACGCGAATTATTATCGTTTTCGCGATTTTACGGCAAGCATTAGGTTTGCAGTCGACACCCTCCAATCAAATTATTTTGGGTCTGTCGGTTTTTCTAACTATATTCATCATGATGCCGGTGTTTGAGCAGGTTAACGAGCAAGCGATTCAGCCCTATTTGAATGAGGGGATGGAGTTTGTTCCTGCGATAGAGTTAGCCTCGAAGCCGTTTCATACATTTATGCTTGCGCAAACGCGCGATTCCGATCTTCAGTTGTTTATGCGGATTTCGAATACGGTCAGTATTACCAGTCCGGAAGAAACTCCGTTTTTCGTGTTGGCACCTGCGTTTCTGACGAGCGAACTGAAAACAGCTTTTCAAATTGGTTTTATTCTATTTATTCCATTTCTAGTGATCGATATGGTTGTTGCCAGTGTGTTGATGGCGATGGGTATGATGATGTTGTCCCCTATCATCATATCCTTGCCTTTTAAAATCATGATCTTTGTGTTGGCTGACGGGTGGGCCTTGGTAATAGGCACTCTTGCCGCAAGCTACGGTTATTGAAGGTGTAAAAAATGACAGCGAGTGTTGCAGTAGATCTATTTAGGGAAGCAATTATGCTGGTTATTTTGCTTGTGAGTATTATGGTCGTACCTGCGCTTATGGTCGGATTGGTCATTAGTATGTTTCAGGCAGCCACGCAAATTAATGAGCAGACACTTAGTTTTTTGCCACGTCTAATTACGACGTTGACCATGTTAATGCTTGCGGGTCCATTTTTGTTGAGTGAAATTCTTTCGTTCATACGGCGTCTCGCTGAAAGTGTTCCTCTCCTGATAGGGTAACTCGGGTACGAGTTTGGGTATCGAATGGAAAAATTTTGCTTGAAATAGATGCATCAGTTATAGGCCATTGGCTAGGGTCATTGATGTGGCCATTTTTTCGTATTGGTGGGTTTCTGCTCGCGGCACCTATTCTGGGAACCCAGCTTGTTCCGGCTAGAGTCCGAATTTCTCTAGCGTTGTTATTGACGATAGCAGTGCTCCCTGTGCTGCCCCCGATGCCAGAGATTGATCCTTTATCTATCGCGTCAGTGATAATGATTTTTCAGCAAGTCTTAATTGGCATAGCTTTGGGTTTTTCGCTGCAGTTACTTTTGCAGTTATTCGTTGTTGCAGGTCAAATCATTGCAATGCAAATGGGTTTGGGATTTGCCCAGATGGTTGATCCCACCAATGGCGTATCGGTTACAGTCATCAGTCAGTTTCATTTGATGTTGGTATACTTGTTATTTCTCTCCATGAACGGACATCTGGCTATGATAGAAGTCTTTTTGGAGAGCTTCCAAACTCTGCCGATAGGGGCTGGGTTCTTTGCCAATGCGGCGCTCTGGAAGCTAGCGGGTTGGGGTGGTTGGATGTTTAGTAGTGCAATTGTAATGGCATTACCAGCGTTGACGTCATTGCTCATTATCAATTTTTCTCTAGGTGTTGTGACTAGAGCAGCGCCTCAATTGAACATTTTTGCCGTCGGTTTTCCTTTTATGCTGGTTATTGGTCTCGGCATCGTCTGGTCAACACTGGGAGGTTATCTTCCGTTGTTCGATAAATTTACGCGACAAGCGTTAGACATGATCGCTTTCATGGCACAGGCTAGCTAATCGGGCCTCATTCCAGCGTTTTCAGCTCAGAAGAACTTATTTAGTCTCTTTTATTACTGCAGGCACAGCTCTTGCTAGGTTAAAGCTAGATACTCACGATGGTCAATTTGTTGACGCTCTGTGAGGTAACCTTCAGTAATTACTAGTGAGTTTGTTGTGGCCGAAAACGAGAATGGTCAAGAAAAGACAGAAGAAGCAACTCCCAAAAGACTGAATAAGTCGAAGGAGGACGGTCAGGTCGCACGGTCGAAGGAGCTTACGACAACTTTCGTGCTGTTTGGCGGGGTGTTGGGTTTGACAAGCTTCGGGTCTGAAATTGGTTCTACGTTGTTAAGTCTTATGCAATTTAATTTCACCTTATCACGCGACGTCATCATTGACGAAAATATGATGGTTAGTCATCTAGGCGATACGGCATATACCGCTTTCGCGTCTTTAATACCTCTCTTCTCAATCCTCGTTGCGGCGGCCCTCTTGGGGCCAGTTGCGCTCGGGGGCTGGCTATTTAGTCTCAAAGCTCTAGCGCCAAAAATGAATAAAATGGATCCCGGCAAAGGCCTGAAAAAAATGTTTTCTGCCAACTCATTGATGGAGCTGGTAAAGGCCATGGCCAAATTTGGGTTTGTGGCAAGCGTGGCAGTGGCGATGCTGTATAACTTTCAACACAGCTTGATCGCATTGGCGCAGTCACCTCTTGAAACTGCCATTTCAGATATGTTTACGATTATCGGTTGGTCAGTACTGGCCGTTTGCACGCCGATGATCGTCATTTCTATGATTGATGTACCTTTTCAAATATTTGAACACAAGAAAAAGTTGATGATGACTCTGCAAGAAGTTAAAGAGGAGCATAGAGACTCAGAGGGTAAACCTGAAGTAAAAGGCAAAATTCGACAATTGCAATACGAAATGGCCCAGCGCCGTATGATGGAGTCCGTTCCGGAAGCAGATGTTGTTATCACCAATCCCGAACATTTTTCGGTTGCTTTGAAATACGATGTTCACGGTAGTGGCGCTCCTGTAGTTGTCGCAAAAGGGATCGATTTTATGGCCATAAAAATCCGCGAGATTGCGAAAGCCCACGATGTATTAATATTGGAGTCTCCTCCTTTGGCTCGAGCCATTTACTTTACGACGGAGGCGGATGAGGAAATTCCTAACGCTTTGTATTTGGCAGTCGCCCAAGTGTTGGCCTATGTCTTTCAGTTGCGAGCACATAAGGAAGGCAGTGGAAGAAAACCGAAACCGCTCGCTGCGATTGATGTGCCTGTGTCGTCGCGATACGACGTGTCTGGTAAGCCTGCAAGCGATGAAGGTGTAACGGCTTGATGGTCGCAGGGTTAGAAGAGTTCTTACATGCGGTAATAATAGTCGTCGAGCGAAAATTATCGGGTACAACTATACTTTTATGCATTCTTTTGTGCGCGTCTTACAAGGGTCTCTACATGACATTACTTCACTTTATTGGTAGGTCTTGATGGCTTCTACAGGCGATAGTCAGCTAGCAACACTACGTTCCATTTCGCGCGGAAACATCGGAGTTCCTCTGCTGTTGCTGGCCATTTTGGGAATGATGACTTTACCTGTCCCTCCTTTTTTACTGGATGTGTTTTTCTCTTTCAATATTGCGCTCGCAATAGTTGTATTGTTAGTTGCTGTGTATGCTTTAAGTCCGTTAGATTTCGCCGTATTTCCCACTGTTCTGTTGGTCGCGACTTTACTCCGTTTAGCATTAAATGTTGCATCGACACGTGTTGTTTTACTTGAAGGGCATAAGGGGGGAGACGCTGCGGGTAAGGTTATTCAGTCTTTTGGAGAGGTTGTGATTGGGGGGAATTACGCTGTCGGTTTGGTTGTGTTTTTTATCTTGATTATTATCAATTTTGTTGTGGTCACAAAAGGCGCTGGTCGCATCGCAGAAGTAAGTGCGCGTTTTACTCTGGACGCTATGCCGGGTAAGCAAATGGCGATTGATGCGGATTTAAATTCCGGGTTAATCGATCAAGATGAAGCAAGACTCCGCCGCGTTACGATAGCCAGCGAAGCTGATTTTTATGGATCGATGGATGGTGCCAGTAAATTTGTTCGGGGCGACGCAGTCGCTGGAATATTAATCTTGGTCATTAACATAGTCGGTGGATTAGCAATTGGTATGGTCCAGCACGAGCTGGAATTTGCGCGTGCGATGGAGGTCTATTCTCTGCTAACCATCGGTGACGGTTTAGTGGCCCAAATACCAGGATTACTGTTATCGACAGCTGCGGCGATTATGGTGACGAGAGTGAGTGACTCACGAGACATGGGCGAACAAATTTTTTCGCAGATGTTCAAGTCACCTAAAGCTTTGGCCATCACCTCCGCTATTATTGGTCTGATGGGAATTATCCCAGGAATGCCTCACTTCGCCTTTTTGACCTTGTCTGCGATGGCTGGAGGCCTTGCTTATCTGGTCAATCAGCGCAACTTAGATG
>JBLHNZ010000273.1:0-5773 GCA_047623245.1 Oceanicoccus sp.
CGGTGGGGTGGGTTCCGGCGATTCAGTGGTCATCCTTGGAACCGTTTCCGGTGATGTTGTATTGTTAGACAAACAGTCGGGGAACAAGCTTTGGTCCGCGAACGTTGGGGGCGAAGTTTTAGCAGCGCCCCAGACGAACAACAAGCTTGTGTTTGTTCAGACCCTCGATGGGCAAATGGTCGCTTTAGATATTAATGACGGCAGTCGTATTTGGTCGTACCGTAACAACGTTCCTGTTTTAACATTGCGAGGAACCAGCACCCCGGTACTGTTTCGAGACTCAGTTATAGCGGGTTTTGCCAATGGTTCGGTTGTTAGCTTTAATGCACAGACAGGAGCGGTTCAATGGACCGTTAGAGTTTCTCTAGCAAAAGGAAACTCGGAAATCGATCGTATTGTCGATATCGATGGAAACCTACTATTAACCAACGGTTTGTTGTACGCGGTAAGCTATCAGGGCAAGATTGCTGCTATAGATCCAAAGACAGGTAATCGCGTTTGGACAAATGAAGCCTCGAGTAGTGTTGGCATGTCTGAAGGATTTGGTAATGTCTATGTGTCTGGTAGCGATGGAAGTATCACCGCTTTCGAGCAAAATGGTAATGGCGTGCGATGGGCCCAAACCGTACTAGCTCGGCGTAATATAACGGGTTCAGTAACTCAGGGTAGCTATGTAGTGGTTGCTGACTTTGAAGGATATCTTCATGGGTTGTCGCAAGTCGACGGCCATATTGCTGCGAGAACTCGTCTAAATAGCGATGGTATTCGTGTCGACTTAATGTCGGCAAATGATTTTATCCTCGCGTATAGTAACGGCGGTGAGCTTGTTGCATATCGTCTACAGTAAATATAAATCATCGCTCGTGTTATCGAGTGTCTAAATTTAGTTGAGACGGTTTTTACCGTCTTTGTTTTTTGGCTTTTCTCAGTGGTTTTTGTATGGTTCCGGTTATTGCTTTAGTCGGTCGTCCCAATGTTGGTAAATCGACATTGTTTAATCGGCTCACTAAAACACGTGATGCTTTGGTAGCAAATTTGCCAGGATTAACTCGCGATCGTAAGTATGGCGAGGCCCATTTCGGCGATCGCCGTCTTATAGTCATAGATACAGGCGGTATCACTGGCGAGGAGGAGGGCATTGACGCCGCAATGGCTCAGCAGTCGTTACAAGCGATCGAAGAAGCAGATGCAGTGTTTTTTCTTTGCGACGCTAGAGCTGGACTCACAGCTGTCGACGAGACGTTGGCACATCAATTAAGACAGGCAGAAAAGCCCGTATTTTATATTGCCAACAAAATCGATGGGGTAAATCCCGACGTTGCTATGGCCGATTTTTACCGATTGGGAATCAAGCAATTATTCCCTATGACAGCGACTCACGGTAAAGGTGTGAGCCGACTTATGGAGGAAATGTTTCTAAGTTTTCCTGCAGTCGAAAGCACCGAAGCTGAAGAAAAGTCACGCGGAACAAAAATAGCGATTGTAGGTCGGCCCAATGTGGGTAAGTCCACTTTGGTGAATAGACTGCTGGGGGAAGACCGTGTCGTCGTATATGACGAGCCAGGCACCACGAGAGATAGTGTCTACATAGAGTATCAACGGGAAAACGAAAATTATACGCTGATTGATACAGCGGGAGTCAGGCGCCGGAAAAACATTAAGGAAACAGTCGAAAAATTCTCAATCGTCAAAGCGCTTAAAGCAATAGACGATGCAAATGTCGTTGTTTTGGTCTTAGATGCCACTGAAGGCGTTGTCGATCAAGATCTGCATTTATTGGGACACACCATAGACGCAGGGCGAGCATTGGTTATTGCATTAAACAAATGGGACGGCCTAGATCACGAACACAAAAATAGCGTAAAAATAGAGTTGGAACGTAGATTACAGTTTATAGACTTTGCGGTGATTCACTTTATCTCAGCACTTCATGGAACAGGTGTTGGTAATCTATATGATTCAATTGATAAAGCCTTTGCGTCATCGATGAAAAAGATGCAAACCAACAAGCTAACACAAATACTTCAAGGCGCAACATTTGATCATGCCCCTCCAATGATTAATGGGCGGAGAATTAAATTGCGAATGGCACACGCTGGCGGCAATAATCCCCCGATTATAGTGATCCACGGCAACCAAACCAGTAAAGTGCCTGCGAACTACAAACGCTATTTAGAAAAGACATTTAGGCGTGAGCTAGAATTATCGGGTACACCCATTCGTATCGAGTTCAAATCTGGTGATAACCCGTACGAGGAAAAAAGAGAAAATTTGAGTAAACGGCAAGCCGAACGCAAGCTTCGAATAAAAAGACAGTCGAAGAAAAAGTAGCTGTTTTGTGTTTTTCAAGCTAGTCATCGCGATTAAAACAAGTGCAATCTGGGTTGTGGGTAATAACTTTGAGTAGTTCGGAATAACAATTTGACTTCAAGATCGAGCTGGAACCAGCTCCATGGACTTTGTAACGCTGTCCTTGCGACTGCGTTTCAAGTATTAGTTATTATTCACAGAAACAGCTTCATTTTAAAAAGGAGGTTTTATGTACAAGAATTGTAAAGTGCTTGTTGGTCTCATTCTGTTAAGTCTCATTTCGTTCTCGAATATGGTCTATGCGTCTGATAAAGGTACTGTACTAATTACAGGTGCAAATCGTGGCGTCGGTCTGGCCATGGTTAAAAAGTTTAACGCTGAAGGATATACTGTTATCGCAACAGCACGTAAACCTGGGAAAGCCTTGGCTCTAAAAGAAATGGGGGTCCGTATTGAAGCTCTAGATGTAACCAGTGGTGATAGCGTTAGTCAATTAAAGGTAGCTCTAGGCTCTGAAAGAATTGACATTCTGATTAATAATGCAGGAATCTCTGGGCACGCAACTCCTTCGTTCTCCGATCTTAATGTTGATGAACTGGCCAAGGTCTTCAATGTGAATAGTCTTGGCATGCTGCGCGTGACTCAAGCGTTGTTACCGAATATGGAAGGCGGTAACACTAAAGTCATCGCCAATATTAGCAGTTTAATGGGTAGTATTGCAGGCAATCAACGCGGATGCTGCTATGGCTATAGAGCGAGTAAAACAGCAATGAATAGCTTTAATAAATCATTAGCCATCGAGTACGGTCCAAAAGACTACATTTTTGTGGTTCTTCATCCTGGTTGGGTGCGCACGGACATGGGCACTAAAATGGCAACCTATTCCCCGAAAGAAAGCGCAGAAGGGCTATTTAAGGTAATAGTGGGTTTAAAGGCTGCTGATAATGGTTTGTTCTACGACCTACATGGGAAGGCATTAACGTGGTAATTTGAATCTCCAAGATTCAATTTTTTCGTTAGCAGTTCTGTGTGCATTTCGACTGCTCGGCCGTGATTACTTGTTGTACCTGATACAACGTCGGATATGCAAACGCGTATTGAAATAGTCGGTTTTGAAAATGTTTGGATTCTTTAATTCTTACGATACACGTGCTTAAGAAATTAGGTTTTGATATTTTCTTCGACAATTTAGTGAGAATGCTCCTTGAAAGTACTCCTCCTCTCCGCTTATGACGCGCAAAGCCATCGTCATTGGCGAGAGTTACTGGTGTCCGCTTTTTCCGAAATTGAATGGACCGTGTTGACCTTGCCTCCACGCTATTTTAATTGGCGGATACGGGGTAACAGCCTTAGTTGGGCTTTTGGTGAGCGCAAAACGTTAGAGCAAAACTACGATATGATCCTCGCCACTTCGATGGTGGACCTATCCACCTTAAGAGGCTTTGTTCCAGCGTTGTCTTTTATACCAACGTTATTATATTTCCATGAAAACCAATTTGCTTTCCCGAAGAACGAAAGACAGTTTGAATCGGTAGAGCCGAAAATGCTTAATCTATACAGTGCTCTCGCCGCGGACCACCTTGCTTTTAATAGCGACTACAACCGGCACACCTTCATTACCGGTGTGGACGAACTTTTGGGAAAGATGCCCGACTACGTCCCCCCACAGATAAGTAGTCAGTTATTGAAAAAGAGTTCGATTTTACCGGTACCTCTTTTGGACAGTATCTTTGCAGAAAGGGAAGCTCAGTCCAACGGTGTGCTTTCATTAGTTTGGAATCATAGATGGGAATACGACAAGGCACCCGAACGTTTTTTCGGTGCAGTGAAGCGTGTACTAAACTCGGGAGTACTCGTCGATCTTCATATTGTTGGCCAGCAATTTCGAAAACAGCCCGCCGTTTTCGAGGAAATGAAAAGCTATTTGGAGCATCGATTCCCCGGTAGATTAAAACACTGGGGATATATTGAATCTTTGAGTGAATACCGTAACCTTTTGTCCTATACGGACGTGGTAATTTCTACGGCTATTCACGATTTTCAAGGTTTAGCAGTGCTTGAGGCCGTTGCCGCAGGTTGTGTTCCTTTGTTACCACGGCGCTTGTGTTATCAAGAATGGGTTGATGACGGTTTCCTATATGACTCTGATTTGAATGATCCAGAGAAAGAGTCAATAGCGTTGGCGAATCGAATTTTGGAATTGAACAAAAGAAAATCATTGGGTGAAATGCCTTGCTCACCCGACATTTCACAGCTTTCTATGTCGGCGCTTAAAACCCAATATCAAGAAATATTCGAAAAAACTATTCTCAATAATGGCCTTGAATCGATCTAGCCAGTATTATGAGCAGCCCATTATTTACCAATATGAAACCATTATGGAAAAACAGCGAGTATTAACCGGCATAACGACGTCAGGAAGCCCTCACTTGGGTAATTATGTTGGCGCTATCAAACCCTCAGTTGAAGCCAGTAAGAACGATCAATTGGATTCATTTTTCTTCTTAGCCGATTATCATGCGCTAATTAAGAATCAAGATCCCGCATTGGTTAGCCAATCTACAAAAGAAATTGCCGCCACATGGCTAGCTCTTGGGTTAGATACAGAAAATTGCACGTTTTATCGCCAGTCGGATGTGCCCGAAATTACCGAACTTACCTGGATACTGACCTGCGTTACCGCTAAAGGGCTGATGAATAGGGCCCATGCCTACAAAGCTGCGGTGCAAGCGAACGGAGTCGAAGGTGATGACCCCGACAAAGCAGTCACTATGGGGCTATACAGCTACCCGATATTAATGGCGGCTGATATCTTGATGTTTAACGGCGAAAAAATTCCGGTGGGCAAAGATCAAATTCAGCATGTAGAAATGGCAAGAGATATTGCACAACGCTTTAATCATCATTTTGAAGACTTGTTTGTGTTACCGGAGGCGCAAATAAGCGGTGATATGGCAGTACTCAACGGTCTTGATGGCCGGAAAATGAGTAAAAGTTATAACAATACGATTCCGCTTTTTTTAACTGAGAAAAAACTGCAAAAGCATATAAACAAGATACAAACAAATCTGTTGGAGCCCGGCGATCCAAAAGATGCTGACAATTCCACAGTTTTTCAAATTTGGCAGGCGTTCGCTAATGAAGCTCAAACCGAAGACATGCGACAGAACTTTGCGGCGGGTATTGGTTGGGGACAGGCAAAAAAGGAACTTTTCGAGCTGATTAACGGTGAAATTGGACCAGCTCGACTTCGGTATGAAGAATTGATGGCTAATGGTGATTTCATCGAGCAAGAACTACAAAAAGGAGCCGTCAAAGCTAGACAATATGCAGCGAGCTTATTGAAGAGGGTTCGTCATGCTGTCGGTATCCGCGCAATAATCTAGAGTTTTTGCTGGCGTTGGAATATTGTCTGTACCACATTGGACATTGATGAGTAGCAGGCAAAGATTTCCGATGTGAG
>JBLHNZ010000274.1:0-5771 GCA_047623245.1 Oceanicoccus sp.
AATTGTGAAAGTGCGAGTCAAAACTTGATGTTTTCAGCAACTCTGAATAATAGAGCTGTTAGTGAATTTGCCGCTAAAGTTATGGATTCGCCAATAAAAATATCAATTGGAAATAAAAGGGGGCAGTCTGAGTCGATCACTCAGCAGATTGTTTTGGCAGACAACGACGCACATAAAGAAAAGCTGGTTGCATGGTTAGTTGAAAATGAGACGTACACAAAAGCACTAATATTCACTAAAACACGTAAGCAGGCGAGTCGGGTTTGCGGGATCTTACGGGGACAGAAGCAAAAGGTAAACGTTTTGCACGGTGAGATTAAGCAGGATGAAAGAAACGAAACGATGGGTATGTTTCGTAGTGGTCGGATTTCCTTGCTTGTTGCTACAGATGTCGCTGCACGCGGTCTAGATATTAACGACGTGGACCTTGTGATTAATTTCAGTTTACCTCGAGATGGTGATGATTATGTTCATCGGATAGGGCGGACTGGAAGAGCAGGGGCGACCGGAAGTGCAATCAGTTTCGTTGCGCCGGAAGATTGGAATTCCATGATTAGTCTTGAGCGCTACCTCCAGATTTCCTTTGAGAGGAGGCAGATCAAATCTTTGCAAGGGCATTTCAAGGCTCCAAAAAAGGTGAAGTCTTCAGGAAAAATAAGTTCGAAGAAGAAGAAGAGTAGTAGCAATGCCACTGTTAAGAAAAACACCTCAAAAATTGAGTCTGGTAAGAAGATAAATGGAGGGAAAACCGATAAACGTAGTGAAAGTAAAAAAGTAAAAATTATCGACGGTTTTGCACCGTTCACGAAAAAAAAGTCGGAAAAGTAGCTGTTGTATTCGACGTAAGCGATATTGCTTACGTTCCTTTGTCGATTGTGCTCTTGTAAATAATTTCAAATACCTCAATCGTATCAATTACGCATGGTGGTCTTGTTATGAAATATGACAAGGTCGCCTAATTCGTTTTTTTGAGTTTCTTGAGCGCCTTTTTTTCTTCCCTGATTCTAATTTTCTCTTCTACTTCTATAAGCTCTTTGGCCATGACAGACGGTGTTTCCAGTGATATTCTGCCGATGACTCCAGACCGAAACTCTGAGAGTATTATCTTCGATATCTTTTCCAAATCAACCCGACCTCCCGAGACAAGGCACCCTCGTTTCTGTCCGACGGATTCAAGAAACTCAATTTCAGTCGACGGCAGTGGATCGAGCTCATAGCGTTTTATGAGAAGATTCGGGTAAGCCTTAAGAAGAAAGTCGACACCAAAAAAGGCGACATCTTCATAGCTCATAGCGGTGTCTTTGATAGCGCCGGTCGTGGCTAGGCGATAACTGCTGTTGTCGTTTTCGACTTTAGGCCACAACATCCCAGGGGTATCCCACAACATTATCCCGTTTCTTAGGTTGATCCTCTGTTGGCCTTTTGTAACCGCCGGTTCGTTCCCTGTTTTTGCAATTGACTTACCTGCAAGAATATTTATTAACGTTGATTTTCCGACATTAGGAATACCCATAATCATGACGTTAATGTTTTTGGGGCTTTTTTCTTTTTCTGGCAGTTGAGCTCTAATCAAATCAATTAGTTGCCTAGTATATTCGGGTTTTTCGATTGAGAGAGCTCTTGCTTTTACGTTATTTTCTTTTTCGAAAAATGACAGCCATTGTTCAGTTATTGATGGGTCGGCAAGATCACTTTTTGTGAGTACTTTAATAGTAGGTTTATTTCCCCGTAATTTAGCGATCATAGGGTTTTCGCTGCTATAAGGTATTCTTGCATCTAAGACTTCGATGATCAGGTCTACCTGAACGATTATTTTTTCGATCTCTTTCCGTGCCTTGTACATGTGTCCTGGAAACCATTGAATACTCATGCTTCTCCTTAATTTATAAACGCTTGCTGTTTCACCGCCCCCAGTCCGAAAGTTATTCCACAGGCTGCATGGTGGCTAAAATAGGGAAGTCCCTACAAAAAATGCTCCAGTTTAGTTTTAGTTAATGGACGAATGAACAAGTAATCTTGCCGGTGTCATTACCAAAGTTTTGAAAAATCTGAAGTTGGGTAATAGTGTCTGTACGTTCGCGACGATTTCGTATTTAGTTGTAAAATACGGGCTTTTTCCGCCTAGGATATTAATCTAGGCTTTTTTCTGGCCCAAAGAATAAGGTGCACTACCTTTGTAGCGACCGAGTCAGCAACTCGTGTGAGTATCATTGTATCTGTAATTGCCTCGAGGCATTCCACACTTACGTTTGAGAGCAGCGCCAGTTAAGTACTGCTTTTATTTTCTATACCTCTATTGTCGATTGATGTAGCAATACACGGAACTACAATTAATTTTTCGTGAGACAATGATACTACGTTTTCCGATGCGAGACTTCTGTCATCGAATGTTACTGTGCCCAAGCTGCTATTGCTAACGACGGACGCTAAGAAACTAATCAATACACCTGTCATTTATTTTTTGAATTTAGGGGTGATTGTATGAGCACAAAGCACTCATCGCAATGAGCCAAGGCTTAGTAACACGCACAAAGAAGCCGTTTTTTTGGGCAATAGATACATTTTTGATAACTAGAGCTAGTTGGTTCATTGGAAGGTAATCTATTTTACGATTCTGGCAACTTCAAGTAAGTTACCACTGATTTCAAATCCATTGCTTTTTGCCTGACTCTGATTGATATGCAGCTGAATTTTATTACTTGCTACTATCAAGCTTACGATCCCGCCCTGTTCGAGAAATGAAGGTTTTTCACCGACGGTTAGGATTGCAGATGAGGAGATAAGGCTCAATAGATTTTCCGGATTGGAGTAGTCGCTGGGAATAAACAACATGTTACATCGATCCAGTCGACCCGAGTCAGACTGGTAGTGAATCTCGATAGGTCTGCCTTTTACTTTTCGGTGCGATAGGTTTGTAAATGGTTTCAATATGGAATTTGAACCGATGATACATACACGGGTTACTAAAAGAAGTTTGTCGTCTTTTGGCCATTGGATAAACTTAATAAGGTTATATAAGTAGGCTGCTTTTATCTTATATTCATCGGAGGTGCCAATATCTGATCGCGAGTACACCGAGTTTGACATGCAAACTAGAATAATTAGGAGAGAAAATAGATCTGCAGATTTTCCGCGCATCTTTTATGTCTTTGAGTGTTCTTAGGAAATGCCTATTCAGCTATTAGTCAGTATTGGTATTTGCAGAATGGCTTTATTGCCTGAATGTGAAAAGTCCATTTTTTTCGTTCTCGCCATTATATGACTATTTTACAAATACTTACCAGAGTTTTAGAGAATATATCTCGCTAAAAAAACTTGTGAGACACTAGTGTGTTTCTATTGTCGGAACAATTGTGGTTTCAAATAGTCTTCAGGAAGGCGGTGATCGGCACTTTTTTCAATCATGGACCACTCATTTGATTGAATTAGTGTTTCTCTTAGTGATTTGTATATGATATTCGTGAGCCGAAAAAAGATGCCGTTATGGCGTTGGTATTTTCCTTTCTTTTGTTCTTTTTTGGTTCGCCAAAGCAGAGAAAAGTGAATGTTCCTGTAGAAACCGGATTTCCGTGGAGTATAGATAGCGAATACCGTCGCGCTATAGTTACTATTCACCGTCTATTAAGTCAGCGTTGCAGAAACTGAAGGATATCGTCCATTTGGTTTTTTCCATCCTTGTAACCGAGATCTATCAGACGTTGACAAAAAGCAGGTGTAAAGAGGAGGTAGCTGGCTAGGTTCGCTCCGCCATCACTTGAGCTTCCGCCTGATATCCGCAAAAATGTTCTAACGCTTCTTGGTAATGTTTGAACGTATTTATCGGCAATGTAATCAATATCTTCTGACGGTGAGATGACTTGAATATCAATTGGCTTCAGAAATCGGCCGTCCTGATTAGCTATATCGTTGGGGATTTTTTCAAGCAATCTGTTCATTTGTTCAAGCAGTTCGATATCTGTTTCGAGACTATCGACAAAAGCGCTGTTTAGTAGATGGCCAATAATCTGCCCAAAGGCTGGCGAATGAATACGACGATAAGGCTTATCGTAATTACGTTTATGTCCAGTGGTACTGACAATAAGAATCTTCTCTGCACCAAGATGAAGTGCGGGGCTAATAGGCGTTAACTGGCGCAAAGCACCGTCACCATAATAGTTTCGACCAACACGCTGAGGAGGAAATATGGTAGGAATCGCCGTTGAGGCTAGTAGATGCCTGAGTTCCAACGGGGTCGGGATTCCCTGCCTTCTCCAGCGCTGCCATTCAGCGTTGTCTGGTCCGCCCTGATAGAAGCTTACGGAAACCCCTTCAGTGTAATTCATTGCAGTAACGCAGACTGCGTTTAGATGTCCTGACTGAATATTTCTTCCAATACCTGAAAAGTCAATTTTTTTCTTGAGCAGTTGTTTTAGTGGTAAATTGTCCAGCAAAGCTACCGGTCGCCCAACAGCAACCCCCGAGTTTATTAGCGACAGAAATAGCCGCCAGACATTGAGGGTCATTCCTGTCCAGTCGCTACGATAAACCAAATCAGTTTGTAGGTTAAGCCACAAGTCTTCCAGCCACTTACAGGAATTCGCGAAGTTCTCCTCTCTGCTAGCCAGTGCTACTGCATTGAGCGCACCCGCTGAGGTGCCGCACAGAATCGGAAAGGGATTAGTCGCAATAGACGATTTCTGTTCAGCAAGAGCCTTTAAAACTCCCACCTGATAAGCAGCTCGGGCGCCACCACCGGGTAAAATAAGTGCAGTTTTCTCAGTAAGTGGATTATTAGTTTGCGAAGTCAAAGGGTATCTCGATACATGTATTAGGCGGTGTTAGTCGATCGTCGGATTTTAAACCAAATTGTTGAAAGAACGATTAGCATGAATAAACAGTTGATATCTATTGATCCGCAACTTCAAAATAGAGAGAAATATTTTATTATAGTTAGTATGTACCCCATCGACAGGAATATTGGTGCAATAGGCGCATTACCTTCTTTTTACATAGGAAAACCTGTGATATGTGCGTTGGGAGTATGCATTGAAATTATACAAACTCCTAACAAAAAATCACAGTGACTTGAACTAAAGAATACTGATTTTGAACGATGCTATATGGCCAAAACGTTCAAATCACTATCTTCCAACGCCTGCCCCCAATACTCATTAAATTCAGTCATGTAGTTTCTCGCTGTGGGGATATTGTTGTAGTTACCCCATGCTTTTTCAGGGTCATTGACAGATTGACAGATAAATCCAACATTATCAGAGATAACCAAATTGTGCCTTATGAGATGCGGTTCGATACTGATCTTCCTGATTGATATCCTAGAAGAAAGCCTTCTCTGTAGTTCAAGTAGGCGATGTCCCTGCTTGACCATGGTTGTTGTGTCCGTGACTAAAATTCGTGTTTCGGTGTACCGGCTTTTGCGCGCGAGTGAAGAGATATAATCGACAATCTCATTTGTATTAAATACGTAGCTATCTAGATCTGACGATAAGATAAGCAGTTTCTGCTTGGTTTGCGACACTAAGTCTTTAACGCTACTTTTATAATTTTGAACGACAAAGGTTCCATAATGCTTTCCCAACAGCCGTTGATTGAAAAGTGCTAGACGCATTGTGAAGTGCGGAATATTGGCTTCGAAAAACTCGTCGCCATGCACAATAAATCCCTCCTTTCGGTAAAAATCCAGCGCATGTGTTTGAGCATATAAATAGGCTTCGAAAATATTAAGAGATCTTGCGTGATCGATAGCGGCGCCAATGAGAGCTTTGCCGATACCC
>JBLHNZ010000275.1:0-5763 GCA_047623245.1 Oceanicoccus sp.
TATCCATTACACAAGACGTTAGTACCGACATCAGCGCCAGGGGTGACAAAAGAGACCTTATGGAAATATTAGGAAACGTTGCCGATAACGCCTGCAAAGCCTGCTTGTCTACCGTAAAGATATCTGCCTATAGCTCCAACAACAAACTTCATATCGAAATTCACGACGACGGAAAAGGAATTTCAGAAGAGCTGCGAAAAGCCGTTTTGGAGCGGGGCCAACGCCTGGACACCAAAACGAGTGGACAAGGGATTGGACTGGATGTAGTTCAAGACATCATCAAAAGCTACAAAGGAGAATTGCTGATCGGCATGTCACCACTCGGTGGTGCACTATTTACAATAATACTCCCGTCTTGAGTGATGAGCTATAGACCTTAAATGACTGATAGACCTGAGATGACTTGCAAACCCAAAACTGATTATAAACCCTGACTTTCAAAATTGTTACGTTACCCGACAGGACAAAACCTGGCAAAGAAAACCAATAATCGAGATGACGTCAACAGTTCGCCGTCGATGTCATTGGTTGACCAACAAGCCACCTTTTACCCAATAGACCTAACGAAAACAATCAATGCTATCAATATCGCCAAAAAATAGATAATGCCAGCAATAAATATATGTAAGCCGTTGGCCCTGCGAAAATCCTCCTCCCGCTTAGCTCGCGGCCTGACACCCAAATGAGAAGACATGACAATAATTAATACGCGCCAAAAACTCATCGGCTTTTCGTCGTTGTCGGGCCGTTCAAAGTAGCGAGGTTTTTTTTCATCCATATTTAGGCAAAGACACAAGCATTTAAATTTACCCCAATTTGTCGACCCCACCAACTGACAATAACAGTTAGATCAACAGACGAAACTGAACGAACGAGACCTGATCGCCTCTTCACATGTAGCCACCTATTTAGTGAGAAGTAGCTGACCACTATCAGGTATATTGCAACAGGCTATACAAATCAGATAACAGCATATACCGAAAACTCATTGACTAAGTTTTTGCTTAAACCCTTTGACTAGTTCCACAAAAAGACCCGGCCTAAAAAAAGGAGAACCATGGCCCGTCATTTCCATCAATTCAAACGTACCATGCGGAATAGCATGGGCAATACGCTGTGCTTCATCCAGATTCATGTCCTGGCGGCCGCAGGCAACAAGTACCGGCACTTTCAAATTGCCCAACATTTCTGACATATCAGTTTCTTTCTCGTGGGCAGTATGAGCCTTTAAGGCTGCTTCTCTATTTTCGTAAAACCGCCACGACTTACGTATTAACACTTCGGGCTCACCTGCGTCTTTCAGTAATTGCCTGGCCTGCACGCCTAACTCCCGCTGCCCCGATTGTTCAACTGGGGGCGTCAGCGCCACGTCAAAAAGCGCTAGGCCAGTCAACTTATCTTCATGAAGAAGGGCAAACCGTGCTGCGGTTCTCGCTCCATAAGCCACTCCAAGCACAAAGGCCTTGGGGATTTCTAAAGCGTCCATAATCGCTGCTAGATCGTCGGCATACTGTGAAAATGTATATTCGTCGTCAGCTCCCCAACCACTCTTTCCAGTACCTCGAATATCAAAGCGTAAAACTCTAAATTGTGATAACAGGCCGTGCATTACCGGCTCCCACGTCGTGAGATTGGCGCTCGCCATATTGATAAGTGCCAAAACTGGCTGACTGGGATCGCCGTCGAGCGAGTAATGGAATTTTATACCATTGGCAACAACGAACTCGTTGCTCTGATCATAAGACAAACACATAAGGCCACCACACTAAAGTTGTAAGCCGCTCATCCTAGCGGAATACAACTATTAATTATAGGGTTTTGACCCACGTGATGTTCAATGTGACCATGATTTTTATCCTATGCGTGCGAGCAATAGCATTACCCCGTTCACTAGCAATAGAGCATTAAACAGGGGCTGGTGCTTGCTTTTGGTGCCAGTCTCGCACTAAGAAAGATCAACGATTGGTGGTTTATTGCCTAAAACAAGCGGAACTACCGCGCCATTCGCGACTCTTAAGATTGGCACAGATTTTGATAGTTAAAGTTTACACCCAGTCATGAAAACCTAAGGATTGAAAAAGTGAATAAGGCTACCACTGACATGTACGGCATCTCTCGTATCGACAACGATCGCTACCACACGCACGCGTGGCGAGTAAGTCTGCGTCGACGCGGTGAGAGTCTGGTCAAAAATTTTCCCGACAAGAAACATGGCGGTAACGAGGAAGCGTTGCAATTGGCCAAATCTCATCGTGATAATTTACTCGCGGAGTACCCACCCCTTAGTCGCAAGGAGTTTTCGTCTGCCATTAGGTGTAACAATAACTCAGGTATTTCTGGCGTTTACAAATTTGCCAAGAAATATACCCTCGCAAATTCCCAAGAAGTAGAGAGCTGGTATTGGGAAGCGCACTGGCCAACGGAAAGGGGTGAAAGTAAAAGTGAACGATTTTCCGTTAATAGATATGGCGACGAAATCGCTAGAGCGATGGCTATTCGTACTAGAAATAAAGGAATGGAAGCAGTTAAAGGCACTTTTTGGGCTTCGGAACGAGGGGATCCAAAAGCTGCTCCAGCCACATTGAGAACAACGGTTCAAGAAAACATCAGACGTAGCAAAAACGATCAAATTTTGAACCAACACGAAACCATCAGATTTAGTTTTTTCAACCCCTTTACCTGGGTACCTCGCTCGAATGATACAAGTAGCGCGCAGAATACGGGCTAGCTGAGAATCCCGATTCCTGAAACCCTTATCGAGCAAGGAACAAAGTGTGGCAGAAAAATCGCATACTGCGTAAAAATAGAACAGCATATAGAGGGGTTTAAAGACTAGACCAGAACATTCGATATACAAATGACAATGAAGTTACATAAATGCCCCTGATGACTCTGTTTAGCCAGATACGGAAACACTTCAAAAAATTCAATATTCCTCACTTGTAAGAGACCACAATTCACTACTCTACTTTTGAGTAGTGAAGCCCCGATTTCACTCAATCAATGATTACAAAAATGGAGAGTTAGCATCCAATTAAAAAATAATATCCCGTCGTATTGGAATAATAAAACCTAAACGGTTGAAACCTCTTTACAGTATTATGTAAACTACGCTTTTACACTTTCGAAACCTAAATCAATGAATTTTCCGCTACCACGTTCCATCTTTGGCTCAGGTACTGTATAAGGGCGCCATGAAAACACCTAAAAGAATTCAACCTCTGGTAGAAGATGGCTTAGTCGATGAAGTTATCGGCCAATTAATGAGCGGCAAAGAAGCGACTGTATATATCGTACGCAGTGGTTCTGACATCCGGTGCGCTAAAGTTTACAAAGAAGCAGCAAAACGCAGTTTCAAACAAGCGGTGAAATATCAGGAAGGTCGCAAAGTACGAAATAGCCGGCGCGCGCGCGCGATCGAGAAAGGCTCGAAATTTGGTCGCAAGCAGCAAGAAGACACCTGGCAAAATGCGGAAGTTGACGCACTCTATCTATTAGCTTCCGCTGGAGTTCGCGTACCGGAAGCCTACGGCTGCTTCGACGGTGTTTTATTAATGGAATTGATTACCAACGAACAAGGCGAAGCGGCTCCACGTCTCAATGATGTATCAATGACACCCGAGCAAGCCGTAGAAGACCACGCAATGCTCATGCACTACGTAAAGCTTATGCTCGTTGCCGGAGTTGTGCACGGCGATTTATCCGAGTTTAACGTATTAGTCGATGACTACGGTCCGGTCATAATTGATTTACCTCAAGCAGTCGATGCTTCTGCCAACAATAATGCTGAAGCTATGTTGGAGCGGGACGTAAATAACATGACATCTTATTACGGCCAGTATGCTCCAGAGATACTCGAGAGTCAGTACGCTCAAGAAATCTGGAACCTTTACAAGAATGGCGAGTTATTTCCTGAAACCAATCTCACTGGGCATTTTGAAAACACAGCAGAAGACGCTGACGTAGATTCTGTACTACTGGAAATAAAAGCCGCCTTTGCTGAAGAACAGGAACGCTTAGAAAGAATCAGTGAAGCGGAGTAGCTGAATCTGAGTGCCTACTGTTACTGCTGGCAATGCTCACTGAAAGAACGATTGATTGATTGATTGATTGATTGATTGATAATATTAGACCCGCTAACTGATTATTAAAGAAACACCTAATAATAACGGCGTAAGAATTGTAACTGCCACATTAGAAGCAAGATACTGCGGAAACGATCCAATCCCTTCGCCGTGCACAATAGCACCCGCCAAAGAATATAAAGCTAGTGGCATCGGTATCAATGCAATGAGACTGAGCCCAGGTAAAATACCTAGAAAAATACTTCCTACCAATACAGCTACGGTAAGCAGAAGAAAAAGGGCATAAATGATGTTACTTCCCTTTACTGTATACGCAATGGGAAAATGGTTTCTACCAACGCGCCTGTCGGCCGCAAGATCCGGATACTGATTAAGTAACAGAAGGTTATTGACCAGAAAAAAAGGAATTGCAGCAGTAACCCAGGACAACCTTGAATACTCTCCAGCTAACACGTAGTGAGTACCCAACACCATTAAGACACCAAAACCCAAGCCGGGGGCCAATAAACACAAGAGAGGATGCTTGTTTATCCAACCCGTGTAAGTAACTATTAACAACAAACCTACTACGCCTATGGGAACAATTCCAAACCCGAGCTCTATAAAAAAATAAACACCGATGCTAAAAGTCGCGACCAGAGAAAAAACTCCCACTCCCAACACAGAGAGAGCCATATCCGGATTCTCGGGCAGAGCGCCACTTCCTCCGCTAAAACTGGTTCGATTAGTCGTCAAATCCAGTCCGCTTTCAAAGTCACAGTACTCATTGATTGTATTAACACTGACATGCGCAAGAAGGGCTCCAACGAAAGCCAATGCGAGTGCTACAAGATTAATACTGAGATGCTGAAAAATCGCGTTACTCATTCCTAAAAAAACACACACAGGTGTCAAAATAAGAAAAGGCACTCTCATTGACCTAATTACGACTTCGGACTTCATCACTTATCTCATCCATTTCCCTGAAAAAATATAAGTAAACGTTAACCTGGCTTCCTACTCTGCTGCAGCTTTCTTCAATCGTAGACAGCCTATCGAGCAACGCTATCTGACGCCAAATTGAAAAATCAATTGAATACAACAGCGAACGTGTAAGTCAGCTTAGCCCTACAATCTTCCTCGACGATCAATCAAAATGTCTCCGTTCAAGCCTCTTTTTCCAAACCAAAGAATCGACTCCGCCACCTCGGGCGCTAACCCTTCGCGCGGTTGTAATATTGCTTTGAAACGATAGTCGCTGGACGAATTCACCGTGATCAGGCCATTAACGCCTAAAGTAGCGCTAAAATCGTTGACTCGAATGTGAAGATTTTCTTGTTCCATAGATAGTTGCGCCATATAACTTCCGAGTGGCATATCTTTGTCACCGCCTAACCAATCGGCTTGTTCTAAATTCAATATACCATCTAACGCGATTAGCTCATGTGGTGTGAATATCCAGTGATCAATTACGAACGCCAATTTTCCTTGAATCAACAACGGAATCCATGGCTCCATCAAGCTTACGGGAAAGTGACCTTCCGCATTTTTAACCTCAATTTCGCCACTTTGAAAAAAACTGACTTCCCCTTGAAGCACCTGTCCCGGCGCTGAGGAATTGATCAAAATTGCAATTTTTCTATCGAGGATTTTTACGACATCGACTTTCCAGGAAAACTGGCCAAGATCAAGCCTATTA
>JBLHNZ010000276.1:0-5761 GCA_047623245.1 Oceanicoccus sp.
GTATGGAAGTGTGTCGAGATGACGTTATGAAACTATATGAAACTATATGAAAAACTCGCTGAACAAATAGCTGAGATGATTCGGTCCGGCATGCTTGCCAGTGGCAGTAAGGCGCCTTCTGTGAGACAGGCGAGCGCCCAATATGGCGTTAGCCCGTCTACGGTTTTTCAAGCCTACTACCTATTGGAGAGTCGTGGCTTGATTCGCGCTCGGGAACGGTCGGGCTATTATGTTAGCGAAAATATAGACAATCTTCTCCCCGAGCCTGATCCGACTCGCCCAAAGGTGTTATCAGCTAACGTTAATGTCAGCGAACTGGTGTTTTCGGTTTTAGAGGCGATGCGAGATACTGATGTTGCCCAACTTGGATCGGCTTTTCCTGCGTCCGAGTTATTTCCTTTGCAAAAACTCGCCCAGTCACTTGCGCGTGCAAATAGAAATGCCGACCCGAATAATAGGGAGTCTAGCCTAACCCCTGGCAACGAGGATTTGAGACGTGCGATCGCGCTTCGATACATGACTGCAGGGGTTTCGGTGTCGGCACGCGATATTATCATTACCGACGGTGCAATGGAGGGGTTAAGCCTTGCTCTTCAGGCCATTACAAAGCCTGGCGATGTTGTAGCGATCGAGTCACCAGGCTTTTATGCAGCGCTTCAAACCATTGAGCGATTAAATTTGAAAGCGATTGAAATTCCTATGGATCCCAACGAGGGAATGAATTTAGACGTATTGGAAGAAATTTTGGGGAATCAGGTCATCAGCGCTTGTTGGTGTATGACCAATTTTCAAAATCCCTTGGGGTGTAGTATGCCCGAACAGAAAAAGAAGGCGCTAGTCGATTTACTGGCGAAGTTCGAAGTTCCGTTAATCGAAGATGATGTCTATGGTGAACTTTATTTTGGTAATAAATATCCGAGGCCAGCAAAAACCTTTGATGAAAAGGGGCTTGTTTTACACTGCGGTTCTTTTTCCAAGTCTCTTGCGCCTGGTTATCGAATTGGTTGGATTTTAGCGGGAAGGTTTTACGAGTCTGTTCGAAGAGCAAAGCTAATGACGACAGTGTCGGCCTCAGTTCCGGCCCAGTTGGCGCTGGCCGATTACTTACAGCAAGGACACTACGACCGTCATTTACGTAAACTTCGGCACACTCTCGAAGACCAGCAGGCTCATATGGTTAAAGCCATTGCTGCATTCTTTCCGAGTGGCTGTAAAGTAACGCGTCCTAGGGGTGGATATTTCTTATGGATAGAGCTTCCGATATCAGTCGATTCGCTTGAGCTTTATCGCCTGTGCCTAATACAAGGTATCAATTTGGCTCCCGGCCCCATTTTTTCCTCAACGGAAAATTATGCTCACTGCATTCGATTGAACTATGGGCAAGTTATCGACAAGACTAATGCGGCAATGAAAACAGTAGGGTTGTTGGCGCGCGAATTGACGGTCATATAGCCATACATGAGGATGCCTGCAATATCGAAAAAGAATCAGTATACTGCGCGAAGACAACTGGTAATAATACCTCTCAATTTATCGATATCAGTAGGAAAATGAGTTATGAAGATTCGTGTTGCAGTCCTTTTCGGAGGGCGGTCCGCAGAACATGAGATCTCGCTGCAATCTGCGCGCAATGTTATTAAAGCGTTGGACAAAGAGCGCTACGACGTTACGTTAATCGCTATAGATAGGGAGGGCGCTTGGTATTTAAACGAAGAATCTGAGCCTATTCTGAATTTTGAGAACCCCAGACTGATTGCTTTGAATAAAATAGGAGACCCGGTTTCAATTATCCCCAGCCATAAATCGGGTGTTTTAATCTCTCAGCATAATAGTAGGAATTTACCGTCGATCGATGTCATTTTCCCTGTACTGCACGGGCCATTTGGAGAAGATGGTAGCATTCAAGGTTTGGCCAAATTGGCTAATGTGGCTTGTGTCGGCAGCGATATTCTGGGTTCGGCTATTGGGATGGACAAAGATGTATCGAAGCGACTTTTACGAGACGCGGGCATTCCAGTTGCGAAGCACATCGCTTTACGACGGGTAGATCTGTCTAGTGAGACACCTGGAGACATCGCCGAAAAACTCGGCTTTCCAGTTTACGTAAAGCCGGCGAACATGGGATCTTCGGTTGGTGTTGTTAGAGTAATAAATGCACTGGATTTACCAGCAGCCATGGATCATGCGTTTCAGTATGATGTAAAAATTCTGATTGAGGAAGAGATAGTCGGGCGCGAACTGGAGTGCTCGGTACTTGGTAATGACAAGCCGGTGGCATCGGTAGTTGGTGAAATCTTGGGTGAGGAAAGCTTCTATTCTTACGAGAAAAAATATATCGACGAAGACGGTGTAAAGCTTAAAATCCCGGCCGAATTAGAATCATCGATGGAGGCAAGGATTCAAGCTACTTCGATTGCCGCCTTTAGAGCTCTGGAGGTTCGTGGCATGGCGCGCGTTGACATGTTCTTGTCTAACGATAATTGTATTTATGTCAATGAAATAAATACAATCCCGGGATTTACCGAAATCAGCATGTATCCTAAACTGTGGAATGCTTCCGGCCTATCCCCGACCGAGCTGACTACTCAGCTCATTGATCTAGCATTGAGTGAGCATCGGCAAAAGGCGTCATTAAAGTTAACTGGGCGTTAACGAGAATAAAAAAATTGTGAGCACGTGGACTTCAAATATTCCTTTCGTTTTAGCTCCGGTGATATTGAGGTCATAAATAACGATGCTTTGAGGTATGAGAGGGCGGCTCTTCAAGAAAATATCGATGTGAGTAAAAATGTTTGAGGGTGCGATTGCTTCGTGAGGGTTATTATACGCATCAAATTGACGGTACTGTATCGTCAGTATACGTCGGTTTTCCACGAGAGACACACGTGATTAGTACTGCAGAAGAAAGCGAAATATGCGCAAAATTCTTTACATCAATCTGAACGCTTAGCCTGATTTTTTCGCAGTTTTAGTTTTTTTGAAACGTCGTTTGAAATTCTGTTTTGGAGATTCTACGTTACGCATCTTCTCAGGTTTTGTACTCTTGGCTTGTTCAATTAAATATTCAATTTGCTGTTCGAGAGGGGTAATAAACTGCTTGTAGTTTAATTGTTTGTTACTGATTTTGTCGAGTTCAGCTTCCCATAACGCAGTCATGTCGGGAATACTAGCTGACTCGGGCAAGCTCCTAATTAGGCCTTGACCGGCTTCTGACGAAATTATATTTTTACCTTGACGCCGCAAAAACTGTCGTTTAACTAACAGCTCGATAATACCTGCGCGAGTGGCCTCCGTTCCCAGACCGTCAGTGTCTTTGAGTATTTTTTTTATTTTAGGGTCTTTTACATATCGACTGATGCCTGTCATCGCACCGAGTAACGTGGCATCGTTAAATGGCTTTGGCGGTTGGGTGTTTTTTTCTACCAATGTACCGCTGGTGCAAAGAAGTTTTTGGCCTTTGATGAGTATTGGTAACGGTTGTTGTTCTAATTCTTGTTGCTCCAATTCTCGATGCCCTAATTCTTGTCGATGTGGTTCGTTCTGGTTTACGTTTTCTTTTGTTGGAGATTTTCTAACGTTCTTCGTATTTAGGGCCTTCCAGCCGGAGTGTATTGTTTGTTTTGCCGTTGTCGAAAATATGCCCTTTTCAATACGAACTTCAAGCTGCGTTTCTGAGAACTGAAAGGGAGGGTAGAATTGCATTAAATACTGTAAACATATGAGTTGATAAACTTGCTGTTCCATCTTGCTAAGACTTTCGCTCTTTTTATTAGCAAGTGTTGGGATGATGGCGTGGTGTGCTTCTACTTTATTGTCGTTCCAGGCTTTGCTGTTTATCGACAAATCTGTGCCTGCGCAAGCTTCGTTGAGCTCGCTGTTGTTATTGGCAATAGCGCGAATAATGTCTGACGCTTGAGTTCGGTGCTCGCTAGGTAAGTAACGACTGTCGGAGCGAGGATAAGTAATCAATTTATATTTTTCGTATAGCGATTGGCAGCTATCGAGGCATTGTTTGGCGCTAATGCCAAAGCGTTTATTGGCATCAATTTGAAGGCTGGATAAGCTGTGTGGTAGTGGCGCATAGTGTTTTTTATTGTGCTTTTTTATGCGGGTTACTTCCCCGGGTTTGTTTTCAATTCGCTGTATTACATTTTCGGCTAATCCCTTTACTACCAGTCGATTTTCTTCATCTAAGTAAGGCTGACAAGCTTCGCTGGGCTGCCATTTGGCCTTAAAGGCATTTTTCGGTGATTCTAATGTTGTTAAATTCGCTAAAACTTCATAAAAAGGTTTGCTGCGAAAGTTTTCTATTTCCTCGTCGCGCCGCACGACTAGCCCTAATACCGGTGTCTGAACTCTTCCAACCGAAAGCAAGCCCGAGTAACCGACAGTCTGGCCTTGCAAGGTGTAAGCTCGTGTCATATTCATGCCGTAGAGCCAGTCGGCTCTTGAGCGCGCAAGTGCCGACGTAGAAAGTGGTACGAATAGCTGGTTAGATTGCAGGTTACCAATGGCTTTTTCGACGGCGCTGAGGTTCAAGTCGTTAATGAGTAGCCTTTTTGCTTGTTTTATTTTTGCAATCGGAGTTTTGAGATGACTGATGACTTCATCCACCAAAAGTTGCCCTTCGCGATCCGGGTCACCGGCGTTGACGATTTCATCCGCTTGTTTCAGCAAGGTTTTAATGACTTTTAATTGTGCTGTGGTTTTACTTTTTGGTTTGAGTTGCCATTGTTGTGGGATGATGGGTAAATGGGACAGGGCCCATTTTTTATATTGGGCATCATAGTGATGTGGCTCTGCTTGTTCTAGTAAATGCCCGACACACCATGTCACACAGTCACCATTTGCGGCGCTAATATAGCCTTGATTTTTTTTATGGGGCTTCGGCAGAGCTTGCGCAATGGCTCTTCCCAAGCTAGGTTTTTCAGCAATATAGAGTTTCATAGCATTACTATAACTGTATGTTTGTACAGTTAATATAGGCTGGCTAATCAAGAATTGCAAGGGTCTTCAGTGAGTGTGCAGCTAAACGACTCATAATTGTTCGGTTTATAGGCGGCGGCTTTAGCGCAAGACCTGCAAAACAGAATTGTGGAGTAGAGTTGCAGAGCCAGCTTGTATCAAGCTCGTTCAATTGAAATCAAATAGTTGATAGTAAATAGGTTGTGAATGTCCAGCTGAAGTATAACTTACGCTGGGAAGTCTATTACTTCGCTGGACTCGGTTTATTCTTCTAAAGTGAGGCGATGTGCTAATTAACTGCGTTTATTGCGCCTGACTAATGAAGCCCGCAATCGGTGAGCCATCGATATTGTTAACCGCTAGAATCGCGCCCGTCTTATTAATACCGCAAGACAAGACCGACTTTTCGCCGTTTACGGTGACTCGAACCTTTACATTCTTCACACCTTTCTTTGCGCTACGTACTTTCATTAATTTGACTCTAGCGTCACTTCCGTAAAAACTTTTTACAGATTGCTTACATTCCGAATACGCTTCGCTACTACTTAAGCCAGCGAAGGCGGAACTACAAGAAAATAATGTGCCGACAACTATCATAGATTTAAACGTGTTATTCATTTCGAACTCCTTGACTGAAACTAACATCGGCTCCGCGCATAAGCCATGAACCGAAGACAGTTTCTTACATTTTGGCATGGTGAGCCCTTAAGTTAACTAGTCTTCAAACGCAGGTTTACTGAGTTTTGATCAATTAACATTTATGTACTGGTTAGTACAGATTCATGATATTGTACTA
>JBLHNZ010000277.1:0-5727 GCA_047623245.1 Oceanicoccus sp.
ACCGCTGCAGTCCATGAACCCGATCATCTGAATGCCGTTGCTTGCCTGTAATTGATGCATGTAATTGTTGTTCTTTGTTTCATCACCGGTGTCGGAAGCATTAGCGATGACGCCCTTGCCATACGCACCCGAAAGACCTTTGAGGGCAGCCGCTTTTCCGGAAGCACCGGCAATTGCTCCACCCGCCGCCCCAGCTCCAGTGGCACCTGCGCCAGCCGCGCCCTGAGCTACGTTTCCTAGCCAGCCAATCACCTGCTCGGCCACTAACATGGCCCAAGACCCACCTCCACTTTTTACACAAAAAAAGTATCTATTAGTACCGCCAACACTCTTCGAACCAACGACAGTTGTCAGATCCACTGCCGTTTTACTCTTCGAGATGGCACCAACAATTCGTTTTATATCGTCATGACTAAGATTCATAGAGTTTCCTTTTTTAACTATTAATGAACAGAAATTAAAAAAAAATAAATAGGTGTCAGGTGCCATTTCTGTCCAATCATTCAAAATGTGGTGCTGGTCGTTCACTCAATGTTTACGAAAATTGTTCGTCTGCAACACCTATTTACACACCTGCATTCGAACCAAGAAATGAATAGAGCTTTTAACGCCACGTCCCAAACTATCATGGGAAGTGCAATGCCCCCGTGCTTTCTTGCCGCCCCAAGATACTACCTGAAAACGTATAAAACAATAAAAACAGCTTAAGTTCAAACAGTGATGGAGAGTATAGCTCGAATAGGCGCACTTTTTCGCCCCGGCTAATTTGCGACGTGGATTTTAAAGCTGAGTGACTATTTCCAGAGGTCAGAAGCGGATCGCATTAGGGCTAGAAAGTGAAACCGCGAATAGACAATTATTCTCAAATGAGGCCAGATAGTTGTCTTCGTTACCGCCAATTTCAAACTTAAAAAAGCAGTTGGCTTGAAGACAGGTATCGGACCGATACGGTATTTCTTCAATTATTTGAAGGATAATAGAACTATTTTCTTTATTTTTCATGCGCGTCCATAAGCGTCCCGAATATTGTGCTATAAAACAAATACAAAAAAGTGTGTCTAAGGATCTTCAAAACTAATCTCGTCTCACTTTTCACAGACATGTTTGTCAGTTAAAAGTGATTACAGATGATATCAGGAGGCAGTGTGCTAGAGTTTCTTCAGGGTATGTTACAGATCCGGGATGCGGATCAAATGTCTATTCTTATAGCCTTAATCGGTGCTGATGTTGCGTTAACCTTTGCTTTGGGGAAAAAAAAATTCTATCAGGCGTCTGATACTTTTGTATCAATTGGTCTTGGTGTTATCTATGCCGCTGCATTGATTTTTGTGGTGAGTGTAGTCTTCCTAGCTTATAACTGGGTTTACCAATTCAGGCTAATTGACGTCAACTGGCAAGATAGTGTTCTTTTAATTTGCATTGCTTACATACTGGTAGATTTTGCTTTCTATTGGTATCACCGGGCAATTCATGTGATCCGATTTGGCTGGGCAGCGCATGTAACCCATCACTCCAGTCAATATTTTAATATAGGTACTGCGTTGAGGGCATCGTTTGCGGATGCGCCTATGGAGCCTATTTTCATAGCACCTTTAGCGCTTCTGGGTATAGACCCTATTATTCTGATAGGTACCTTATCTATTAATCACCTATATCAGTATTGGCTGCATACGCAGCATGTTCCAAAACTTGGAGCACTTGAATGGGTATTCAATACTCCATCTCATCACCGCGTACATCACGGTTCAAATTTGCAATATTGCGACAAGAATTTCGGCGGCACATTCATTATCTTCGACCGTCTTTTCGGTACCTTTGCGGAAGAGAAAGAGGCCGTCGTCTACGGTATTCGCAAACAGCTGAACAGTCGGAATTTACTGTGGGTGATTTTCCACGAATGGGCGGCTATTGGACGCGACATAGCACGAGCAAAAAATGTAAGTGACGTTATAGGTTATGTCTTTGGACCTCCGGGTTGGGCGCCTGAAGGTAAGTCAGACACTATACGTATGCGCCAAGTTGAGCTGGAAGAGAAAAATACTGCAGGTTGAGTCCAATAAGATATTAAAAATTAAGTCATTGCCACGCTGATCGCCTCGACAACTTCGGATACCTGAATCGGTTTAGTCAAGTATTGTCGAAAACCTGCGTCTAATCCCGAGTCAACGTCGCCTTTGGTAGCTGCTGCACTCAAAGCCAAAGTCGGAATAGCTCTTGTTTCGTCATGACGGCGAAGCTCCTCAAGAACCTCAATACCACTCATGTCTGGCAGGTTGACATCTAGAATGATGATGTCCGGTTTTGTGACTTTCGCCAGCTCTACACCCTCTTTTCCGGTAAGCGCTGCAACCATCGTTAACCCTTCAATCTGAGCCACGATGGATTCCATTAACCGAATATTGGTCGGGGTATCTTCCACGTAAAGCAAGGTCCCTTTAATATCGGGGAAGACTTTCTCGGAGATCGGTGAAGACTCACTTATCGCGACAGAAATATTATCCCTCGGAGTTGCAATTGGTACTTCAACCCAAAATGTAGACCCCTTGTCTTCTTCGCTATCTACGCCAATAGTACCGCCCATCATTTCAATCAGATCCTTGCATACAACAAGTCCGATACCCGTACCTTCGATAGTACCGGTCTCTGCACCCAAACGACTAAAGGGTTTAAATAATTGGTGCAGATTGTCATTGGGAATACCGTAGCCTGTGTCGCTAATAGCCAGACGAAGCATGCTGCCTGTGATTTGTTCCGCGCTAATAATTACTTTGCCGTTCTGACGATTATACTTGATAGCATTTGCGATCAAGTTGATCAGTACTTGCTTGAATCGAGAGTAATCGACACGCGCGTTTATCTTCTCGAGTGCGTCACCGACAACCAATATTTCAATACCATTGTCACTCGCTATTACTGACATTAATGACTGACAATCTTTGAGTATAATCGCGATCGACACGTCTTCGATATTAAGAGACATCGTGCCGGATTCAATATGGGAAAGTTCGAGGATTTCGCTGATCAGCAGCAGTAGGTGATTGCCAGCATCCAATATGTGATCTACCTGGTCTAGCTGGTCTTTCTGGCTTATTTGTTTATCACTTAGTGGACTCTGTAATTCAAATTGTAACAATTGCCCAAATCCGAGGATAGCGTTCAACGGGGTACGCAGTTCGTGGCTCATCGATGATAAAAATTGAGACTTAGCTTGATTTGCGGCGTCCGCAGTTTCCGCAGCACGAGCCAAATTATTCCGAGTTCTTTTGTTAGACTTCAATGAGATTAGCGCCCCCATCGCAATCAAAATAACCGCACCCACAATACAAGAGAAATGAAGTAATTGATAAAGGTAGTCCGACAGTACCGGCGGCGGCGGGAACCCCAATTCCTCGATAAAGAATAAAAAGGTAAGACAGAGAACAATAATGCAGCTGATAACAATGACTATCGGGCGATCACCAAAGCTGGCCAGTAACGCCGTGTTAACTAGAAACCACAAAGAAATCGGACTAGTCACTCCACCCGAAAAATAGGCGGCGATGGTTACAAACAACAGGCCGACTATATTAGCTGTTGCTATGCTGTCTAAGAGCGAGTGTCCGAATCGAATCAGTATAGGGCCTAAAATTGGTGCTAACCCACCGCCCAGAAAAGAGATGATTTCTAATGTATGAAGAGATGGTTTAGCAACAAGGTATAGTGAGACCAACCCCCAGCCGATAAGCGAGATAAATAGCATTGCCTTAATAGTATTGCGAGTACGGTTCAGCGTTATCTGATTAGAGTAGGCAGAGGGAGGCACAAACGCCTCAATTAGACTGCTCACGGGCTTTTTCATTGAGATATTGTTCCGAACGGCATGGTTTTCTGTCATCAAGCTATCGTACACGTTTAGCCGCAATGGCACGAATCATAATTCATCAAACCACCCCTTTTTTTGCATGGTTCTGGAGCAGAAATTAACTCGGTACTTTTTGAGATCAGTCAGCATTCACGTGAGGTTCTCTCTCGCCTTGCGGATTCATTGTTAAAACTATTTCATAGGCGTCGAGATTAAAAAAGGGTTGTTTTCTGAAGATCCAGATACTTGATATAACAGCTTTTTTCCACAAAGTCTGTTGAACTCTGGCCTATTAAGACCACGTAATTAAATTTCTGACCAATCTGAAATGGGCAATTGTTAACCCAAATGAAAAATCACAACGATAGCTCGCTACCCCTTCATAAACAGGCATAAAAATGCCCCGAATCTAGCGGGGCTTATCGGTCACTTTGTGGTAATTTCAGGCCCCTGAAGAGTATGACACGGGGAATAATGGATAGCCTTTTATGTGCCACATAGAGACAGAATAAATATCCCTCTGCGTGCAATCTACTCACAGTAAAGTACCTTTGGCAAGAGCTGCCAGGCAGCCGGTAATTATTATAAACAGGCTAAAAATTGACCTAACATGAAGGCAATGTCGCGAGGCTTTTAGTGCGATTGTAGAATGAGCCGTCGAAAGATGGTAAGCGCACGCCTGAAGTCCCGCGGGTCAAACAGCAATCGGACATTCAGACCCGTGACATCGCCAATCCGCCCCGGCATTATATTGCAACTCTTCCTCAAAACTCTAGCGGCAAGAAAACGGACGCAGAGGGCCCGTTTGTATTGTCCACGTGGTCCACCGCTCAATCAAGACTGACGGTTGGCACCGCCCTTGATCTCGTCGGCGACGATGTTGAAGGCGATCGAGATGCGCTCGCCCTGGCCGTAAAACGGGTGCACAAAATGCTGTAGCCACGAGGGGAACATAATCATCAATCCCGGCACGGGGTCAATCATATAGCGCGCCGCCATCACCGTGCCGTCCTGATACATCATGTTGATGCCGGCGCGCGGGTCCACCATTTCTAGCTTTCCATTTTCGGGCCAGCTGTCATCCGGGTCTCCGGGGCTGACGTAATACACACCCGACCACATGGCGTTGGGGTGGTTATGCACGCGGTTATAACCGCCATGGCGGTTGATGTTGGCCCAGCTGTCCACCTTGAAGTTGAAGAGTGATGTGCTTTTGTCGGCGACCGTGACGCCCCGAGTCATCGCCCCGGTCATTTTTTCGATGCGGCCCTGTAAGATACGGATGGCCGGGTCGTCCCAGGTCATCAAATCGGTCTGTGAATGCCAGCCCCCCGCGTTGGAGCGAGTGATTCCCGTGTCGGCCTTTTCCTTGGCCAGGATGAGGTTGGCCAGCGCCGCGTTGTGCGTATCGATGTCCGGCCACTGAAAGGTCATGAGTGGTGTGCCGAAGGCCATGGCCATATTGTTCCCAGGCTGCGGCGTTTCGGCAGCCTCCACCTTTACCGCCAGTTTCTTCCGGGCGGCTTTATTTTTCGCCATAGGATGTTCCTTATCGGTTTAGCTAGATCAATCTACCACATACCCGGATGAGCAAGCCTAATCGCCAACGCCAAAACAGAAACGGCGGCCCCTGATGAGGCCGCCGCAATTCGTGATATCAGTTATTTAGGCTTGCCGTTTGCGCCTCCGTGCAGCCGCGACGCCAAAGACCGCCAAGGCGGTGCCGAACAGCGCCAGCGTCGAAGGTTCGGGTACATCAGCCACTACGCGCTCGTCGTAGTCATATTCCAGCGATAGTAAGCCATAGAAGTTGGTGTATGCAATAAGACTCTCGAAATCGTATTCGTTATTGAAGCTGCCCACCGTTAGTATTGATGACGTGAAGG
>JBLHNZ010000278.1:0-5721 GCA_047623245.1 Oceanicoccus sp.
AGGTTTCAGACCAAAGATGGAATCCGTCTTCGACTTTTATTAACTGGGCGGTAATGCGTAAACGATTTCCCGAGCGTCGTACTGATCCCTCGAGTACGGTTGCCACATTTAATTGTTCACCAATTTTCCGCAAATCTTCATTGCGGCCTTTAAAGGCAAAGGATGACGTTCTGCCGGTAACTTTCAGCTCTCTTATTTGGGCAAGCAAGTTCAATAGCTCTTCACTGAGACCGTCGGAAAAATATTCCTGCTCGGGGTCGGAGGACATATTCACAAACGGCAACACGGCTATGGAGTGTTGATTGCGGATAGTGTCACTGGCGGCTTTTGAGGGAGAAGCAGCGGCCTTAGCGGGTGAGTTATCAGCCGGTATAGTCGCGATTCTACTTACTCCGGACTCAGCTGCTGGCGTCGATTGTCCCTGCCAGAGAGCAATGGCGGCAATAAATACCAACATGCCAATGACAATGTAGTTAAGCTTGCGACTGGAATCAGCACGAATACTCGCGTCGTCTGCCACGTCAGAACTGCGTTTTAGGCCACCCGGCGTTAATTCGAAAGCCCAGGCCAGAAGCAGTGCAAAGGGGAAGCCAATAAGGCCTAAGTAAAACACGATGCTATTGAGCGTTTCAGGTAGATTTAGCGCAGGCACGGCAATATTGGTAATTTGGATAATGAGCCAGGTAAGAGCGAGATAGGCGATACCTACCCGAAAAACGTTACGATGTTTGAGTTCTTCAAAGAGTCCGTTCATCTATTTCTATTCTGGTAGCTGTGAGATGAGGCAGATTATAGCAGAGAAGTGAAATCAAGGTGAATGGGGAGACTGCTTTAATGACTGTTGTGGGTCAAAAGTGAGCTACAGGAGTAGTGTCAGGCTTAGGCTCACTGTACACTCGTAAGCGGACACAAATATACCTCGAAGCAATCGAAGCTGATAGTTCCAAATGTGCCAATAACAGACATTAACGCCTAAAGAAGCCACACATTTACGCGACTATAAGAAGAACAAACGCCCCATTCAAGCGCTAACATACTCTACGTGGTAGGCTAGTGGTAGCCGTTTATCGAAATGAAGTGCGTCGCTGGATGTCACTTTTTAGTGGCCTAGAGTGCAAATGTCTTGGGAGGTTACAAATGATGACTTTGGAGAATAGAACGGAAAAATCATAGTATCAAGAAATCCCGAAGACTCGAATTTCGTATTGTTTATTTCAGAGTCGCACGAGGGAACCTAGAAAGGCCATGAAACCAATTCATGGTCTTTCTTTTTTTCTATGCTGCATCGATATGAATATTAAACCTGTAAGGCGATGCAGAGCCGATTTTTCGGATGAAGTTGGCTTGTTTTTGGCCATTACGTCCGCCAGTATATTTAGGGCTTGGGCCAAGCATGTGCATTTGAAGGTCGACAACGTCACTGGAAGAGTACTTTGCTTTCCATTTTTCGAACGCAAGCAAAATAACCGGTCCATCGTATGAACCTGATACAGAGTATTGTTCATCGCCGACATAGTTACCGCTTGCTCCACCGTCACGTGATGCGATTTCCGATTCCACTTTTCCTGCAAGGGACACTGCACTGCTGTTTAAAGCTCTTGTTTGTTCTGCCAGTTGCCGTTCGCGCGCACCGTCAATTGCTCGTTGACGCTCTTCAGGAGTTTGTTCTCGTACGACCAAAGGTTTACCCCAGGCGCCACTCGGTCCAGTCATATTGATCTCCGTTATTCCATGGCACATTGGCCATGGATTGTTTGATGTTTTAAATCGATCGAATAATTGAAAGTATGGGGAAATTTATTCAGAAGTCTATCTTTTTAATTGCTATAAGGAAAAGTATGAAGAAGCCGTCTATGGCATCCAGAGATTTTAGGATGTGTGATAATGAAAAAGATCGCATGAAGTAGCGCAAGAAAAAATTGCTGCGAGGAAACTACAATAAAAACAATTAGGGTTAGACGCTTTGTTGAAAGCCATCTCAAAATGCATCGAGGCAAAGAAGGTTGCTCTCGATTCATAATCACACGAATGCCTAGATATGAAGCCCGTATACTTTATTAACAGCACTTTTACTACCAGCACTGCTATTAGCAGGCTTTGCGCCTACGCGTTGCCGCAAGGCCGGCAAATAGGGTCAGGATTGTCAACTGATAACTCCGCCCCCGCCAAACATCGCACTGATCCTGTTGTCACCTTGAACGTTGTCATCGGTGTCTGATTCAGCTTCAGCAACAAACTCCATTTTTATCTTTCTTATTAGATGTTTTGACTATGATGTCCACTGTCGCCACGCTACCTGCATTGATGTTTCCTAACTGGCAATTGCCGTCGCTATTACAGGTGCCCGAGCTCGGCGTTAAAATGCCGAGGTCTACTTGATCTGTTAGAGTATTAGTTAACCTCACATTTTTCGCCATGAGTTGGCCTCTGTTAAATATTGTCGCATTATAGAGCATCGCATCGCCCAAAGTGCGATGACTAAACACGTCACCATCATGAAAGGCATCGCCTCTTAAACTCACTTTAATATCCGCTTTATCAGCTTGAGGCGGCTCGCATTTCGTCGCGAGACTAATACCGACTTTATCGAAAACATCCACAATATTTGCCGTGGCATAACCTAAACCACAAGCAATATCGTACAGGTCTTCTGCTGCCTCAATAATGGTTTCAGTCGGCGTTCAATAGAATCGATTGGCCCTCAAGAAGACTTCGACGGCTTGACGGATACCCCAAGATTCCTTATTAGCCAAAAGATAGAATATTTTGTTGAGTATAAGAAGATCAAACTCCCCATTCAAGACTCGCTGTACACACTAAAGCAGACATTAGAAAGCGTTAAAACGAATTGAGACAGATAGCTCACTTTGTGCCAACAACGGGTTCTATAGATGTTTGGGGCTGGTAAAACCGGACATAGTATAATGTAGTTAGCGTAGGCCGCCCCCCTTTTCCTGCCTACGTTACGTTAAGTAATCAAAGTGGGAGCATCCCAATGGTCCAATGAAGACCGCCGGTGAATTTTTGTTGTGGGCTATTACAGTCTAGGTTTTTAGCGAATCGTGAAAGTTGCTTTCATCTGATTTTTTTTGCCGCCGCCTAACCGCCGATGCTCGGAAAGGTAGCACGAGGCAATTTAACGCCTCTCGCAGAACGAACCGCAGCACTTCGGCACTGCTTACCTGTTCTGTGTACCGGGTGAACATTTCTGGTCCACCATCACCATAATCTTTAAGCGAAACGCGTGGGACAACGAAATTATCTAATGGCCCGATGTGGCCACGTACCTTTAAGGTGGCAGATTCCCTGCGCCCGACGGGTGATATCCGATTTGGTGCTTTTCGCGTCCAGACCCAATTCAAGTTGGCATTCGTTTCACCGAGAGCCGACACCCGATGTGCCCAGTAGCGCGGTATAAAGAGCATTTCACCTTTCTCAACCGTGAAGTCCATGACGTCATATTTACGAGCACTCGGTTCGAAGTCGTCCGCCGTCATTGTTAAATAGGTGAGAGGCATCATCGGTAGTAGCTTTGTCGGTGCGACTAACAACCAATGTTTCTTTCCGGCGATGTGCCAGTTCATTCCACACAAACTATTACCGTCGTAGTGTAGACCTGTCACATGGCCCTGTGGCTGCATCCAAAGCCTAAGCGGCTCCGGCTTGTGCGCGATGTCGTCTCGCACGAAGATCTGCTCAATAATTTCTGGAACGGGTACTTGTCCATCCCCCAAACCAATAGGGGCGGCAAAGTAGCCATTCTGTCCAGCTGGTCCGCCGAGCTCGGCAAGCGACCAGAGTTTTTCCACCAACAGATCTGAAATCGCACCCTCAAAGCCATGTAAAATTACGGGCTGCTCGGGTTCAAAATAGCGACGAAAAAACTCATCGCTGCTCGACCGAGTGATGTCAAGCCTTGGAATTTCTAACTTCACAATTCATCTCCCAGTTTGAAGCGCTCACGCCTTGTCGGAACACCAAACGAATTCACCCTGTGATATAGTCAAACCAAACTACATTATATTCATTATGTCAGCTAAATTGGTAATAAGCACTATGCATGAGCATCAGAATAACAAACGCTCTTTGTTGGATACGGAACACTCGGTAATCGAAATATAACAATCAATTATCGCAGTTGAGTTGACTGAAAATGACTACAAACAGGCCACTTGCCCGCAATTATAATGGACTTTTCTAGTGAGCTTTCACCTCTTGCTGAATGCCCGACCAACTCCATCAATCGATAGCACTCTTCGACACAATCCCTGTGTTTTTTTATCGATCAGTTTCGCATGGGATGGCACTCTCGATTCTCCCAGCAATTAATATCTGCTGCGATACAGTTTGCGAGTCGTCTCTTAGGGTCAATAGCGATCTCTTTGGCAGTTAGTAATGTGATAACTGATTTTCCCACAACAACGAACTTTAAAAGAATCCTTAGCGTCCTCATCTGTCGATTCAAAATGTGGCAAAAGCGCAACTTCAGGACTTAGCACTACGGAAAAGACAAGACACTAACAACACCGAAACGCGCGTGAGCAGCCAGTACAGAGATTGCTGTCATTATTTAGTGTTTTCACGGGTAACCCTCCATAAAATAGTGTATTTTATTTTCTGAAACTATCTTACAACCGCGCATGCTATATAATGTTCCCACTGGATTCCACTTATGTATATCAGGGCAATGCTTCCGATACATTACGCCGAGCAAAGTGAAAAATGAGCTCAGTAACGTGGGCTATACATTTACCGTTACCTTTAATTTTCTGTTTCCTTACGCCAATTTGGTCCAATTTTATGCAACGTAAATCTGTCTTGATTGTTGAAATGAGCCGACAGGCTCTGGCTGTCGTTCGATCGTTAGGCCAGGCTGGTTATCATGTTATTGTCGGACGCAGCGGGGCACCGTCGATAGTTGAGCACTCGAGGTATTGTCATGAAGTGTGGCAGCACCCAGAAATAGAAGACGAAGCGGCATTTGAGCTGGCGCTAATAAAGTTTCTTGATAACAGGCTCGATGTTCAAACAATTTATCCTATCGGGGAGCGAAGCGCATTAGCGTTGGGTTCGATGACAAGCGTTATTAATCGTGACACCAAACTCATCATGGTTCACCCGCCTTTGCTCAATGATTGCCTGGATAAGAGCCAGGCCATGGAAATGGCCAGACACCTTGACTTTAATCTTCCCGGGTCCTGCGAAGTTCGATCAAATAATGAATTACAGGCTGTGATAGAAAGATTTAGCTTTCCAATTATCGTAAAGCCTGTTCGGTCAACCAAGAAAATTTTTGACAGAAAAGCTTATATTTTAAGTTCAAAACATGAGTATGAAACAGTATTTGCTAACTGGCCGTCCGAACATAAGATATTACTGGCGCAGGAGTATATAGACGGTAATATTGAAGCTTGTGACTTTGTCGCTGCAGAGGGGAAATTACTCGGATATTTTGAGGCACTCAGCGTCCGTACGGACATACCCGATGGAACGGGTTTTGCTGTCGATTTCTATTCTATTCCAGTTTCACCCGATGTCTATCTGGCTTGCCGAATTTTCGTTCAGACTTACCGATATTCCGGCGCCGGATTGATGCAATTTATTCGCTCGAAATCCAACAATAAACTGTATTTTATCGAAATTAACCCGAGATTATCGGCGGGGATATCTCACTCCATAGCCTGTGGTCAAGATTTTCCATTGCTTGCCTTGCAAGCCTTT
>JBLHNZ010000279.1:0-5708 GCA_047623245.1 Oceanicoccus sp.
CCACTGACTAACACGCGTCAACCTTTCAGTAGACAGCCCTACTTTTTCAGGAGCAATGGTTTCCATAGTTTTTCTATTCCTATCAATAAATCGCTTTACGGTAGCGGGTACGTACACAGTTAATCGAAGAAACACCTCCGTCTTTAACCCTCAAACAAAAGTATTACGCTTGTGATAAAAGCAGAAAATAACGTAGAGGAGAAAGCAGGTCAATAGAGGCTACAACTTCCTTTTGGATTTCGATGAAGATCGCCGCGCGAAGCTTCCCAAAACATTTTGTAAACTGAAGTCCGATCAGTATGGTAATCTGCGTTTTATAACTGACATTCAACAATCATGACGCACGGGCTTAGCTGTCCTGACTTCGAATTAATGCGTTTCAAACCACGAAAAAATCATACCACCACTTTTCAAAACCTGAAGTATAGATAGAGACTTTGTGACCGGCACTAACACCGATCCACGCTATCTCCTGGGCAGACAGAATTATCGCTGACTACGGTCGCTATATGGTCAATAAAGGATAATCGGTCTAATTCGCCCTGCACTCTTGTGTTGCTCAGCTCTCGACCCGACGCGTCCAAAAATAATATGGCTGGTGGACCGAACAAACCATATAAGTCCAGAATTTCCCGGCTTTCAGAGGAGTTATCCGTTACATCAACCTGTAATAACCTAAAAGGACGGAGAATATTATGAACACCTTCATCGGCAAATACTTCTCGTTCCATGTTGATACAAGACGTACACCAATCTGCATAAAAATCGAGCATCACCAACTGCCCTTTCTTGTTAGCCTGCTCCACTGCGAAGTTTAATTCAGTTCTCGAGTTAATTTGTTCGAGACTACGAATTAATCGATTTTCAACATCAAACGGCTTGCCGTTCAGATTGGCAAACGGTGCGAAGGGATCGGTACCACCAGTAACAGCACCTATCATTAAAACGCATCCGTAAAACAACACACTAAAACTGATAGCTTTTCGGAATCGCTCGACGCCCTCTGAAGCCGCTTCCAAAGCACCTGCATAAATGCCGTAAAAGAGTAGTAAGGTTGCCCAAAGCAGGAGAGTTATTTGCCCGGAGATTATTCGAGACAATAACCATATGCCGATACCCAAAAGTACAATACCAAAAAACACTTTAACTTGGTTCATCCATGCGCCCGTTTTCGGGACCAGTTTTCCTCCGCCGGCACCCAGGGCAAGTAATGGCAAGCCCATACCCAACCCTAAACAAAATAGAGCAGACGCACCGAGTAAATAATTACCGGTACTGCTGATAAAAACCAATGCACCAGCTAAAGGGGCGGAAACACAGGGCGAAGCTACTAGAGAAGCGAGCGCACCCATAACAAACACACCTCCGTACCGGCCACTGCGCTGATTGGAACTAACCACAGTCAAATGGCTCTGCCAACTGGCGGGAATCTGCATAGTGAACAAACCAAACATAGACAAAGCTAAAACAACAAACATTCCGGAAAAAATGGAAATCACCCATGGACTTTGCATAACCATTTGCAGATTTCCTGCTGCACCGAGTGTCGCCGCGAATATACCGATAAGCGCGTAGGAAACCGACATGCCTAATACGTAACTCATTGCCAATGATAAACCTCGAAGTGGGCTTAGTTGATTGCCATACCCAACAATAATACTAGCAAGAATGGGGACCATCGGCAGTATGCAAGGTGTCAACGATAACCCAACACCTAGGAGAAAAAAAATACCGACGGTAGACAAAAAGGTAGATGCTTTGAGAAAACCAAAAATGTCGCCTGTCGATGACAATTCAGACTCGATTGTCTCGAAATTGTCACTGGCCTTTTTTTGCGTCGTCGAGCCCGCCTCAGAACCATCTTTCAGTGCGAACTGTAGGGGCGCCATCGAGGCGTTGGCAGGAATAGTTATCTCTATGTATTGCGGCTGGTAACATAACCCGCTGCTGGCACAACCTTGGTATTCAATGGTAATACTACTGTTGTTATTGGCTGATAGTATTGATAAGTCCACAACGGCTTCGACGTGACCATAAAACACAGCCATCTCACCAAAATTCTTGTCTATTTTTATAACGCTATGTTGAATAAAGTTAATGGGTACCACGTGCTCTTCGGAATTTGACAAGTAAGCACTGGTTCGATCCCTATAGAGGTAGTAGCCGGGTTCAATTTCCCACACAACAGATATCTGATCACTTTGAACCTTGGTCGTTGCTGCAAATGCTTGCTCTGGAGACAAAAACCCCTCAGCAAAAACACCGATGCTCAAAAACACACTTAATGCTGTAAATGGTACTGCAAACCATCTCACCCACGCCATATTGCGCCTCGTATATTAACTCCTTCCGAAACCGGTAATTGTGTCCATACTTTATTAAGGAAGTCTTAACCGAAAGATAATCACCCTAAAATAAGCGCGGCCAGATATAAAAAGTATCGTAATCGTCCGATCCTTAATTTTTCCTTAAGAAAAGCCTTTTACCATGGGACGCTAATCGTCGGGAAACGATGAAGACAGGACAAAGAGAATAACAACCGAGAACCATAATTTATGCTTAAAATTATTAAGTTCAGCATTACGACGATATCGCTTCTGTTCATTACTGCTTCGTTTGCCCACGCGAAACCCGCACTCGACTTTACCTTGTCCGACTCGAGGGGTGCCGATGTGTCGCTCAGCCAATTCAAAGGAAAAATTGTCTATCTCGATTTTTGGGCGTCCTGGTGCAGTCCCTGCTTAGATTCGTTTCCTTGGATGGATAGAATGCAAAAAAAATACCGCAATAGAAATGTCGTTTTCCTCGCTATCAACCTGGACAAGAAACGTAAAGATGCTGAAAAATTCCTGTCCAATAATCCAGTGAGCTTTGCTATTGCCTTTGATAGCGACGGAAAATCGGCGAAAGCTTACCAACTTGAGGGTATGCCTAGCGCAGTCATTGTCGATAAATCAGGCGAGATACGGCATACACACATAGGTTTCAATTTGAAAAATGCAAAAGTCTATGAAGCCCACATTCAACAATTGCTATCTGAAACGCAAGACTAGGAGTCAACCAATGGTATCTCGAACGGTGTTAATGTTATTGCCCCTACTGCTGAGTGGCTGCAACCAATGGGGCGTAGAACCTTGGGAGCGCGATGTACTCGCCAAACAAGAAATGCAGTTAATAGCCGACCCGATAGAATCCGGCCTCGACGATCATATCTATTTTAGTAAAGAAGCCTCTAGTGGCGGATCAGGTTTTGGCGGAGGTGGTTGCGGATGCAATTAAAAAGCAAAAAATCAATAAGCGGCGCCTTAGCGATAGCGACGGGGGCTTTGCTTGGAAGTGGACCGGTGGCGCATGCAGAAGATCACGGATGGCAAATTGATACGGCATTTTTATACTATGACGAAAAAGACAAGGTGAGCGCGGGAGAGCCTGTTATCAGCGCCAAAAAGCGTTTTGATGGTGACAAAATACTCAACCTGAAATGGGTAGCAGACTCCCTAACGGGCGCATCACCCAGCGGGGCGACAGCAACTGACAAACCCCAAACATTCACCCGCCCTTCTGGGAAGGGAGAATATACGGTTCCCAGTGGAGAGATCCCTCTAGACGATACGTTTAAAGACTCTCGAGTCGGTATATCCGTGGGATGGGAGCAACCCTGGGGACGATTGAACAGAGTCAATGTTGGTGGATATTTTTCTAATGAGTATGACTACACTTCCTTCGCCATCAACGCGGGCATCAGTCGTGATTTTAACAAGAGAAATACAACTCTTTCTGTCGCTGTAGCCTATGCCTTTGACGAATGGGATCCCGAGGGAGGAATCCCACTGCCGTTTGCCTCTATGGCACCTGCAGGAGCTGACCAACCAAGGCAAGGCGACACGGATGACAAAAACATTACCGATATTTTGTTTGGAGTGACTCAAGTCATCAACAGCCGCACCTTAATGCAGTTGAACTATTCATTCAGTCGTTCCAGTGGATATTTAACGGATCCGTTCAAAATAGTGAGCGTGATAGATCCCCAATCTGGAGAAACATTAGACAATATCTACGAAAATCGACCGGAAGACAGAACTAAACATAGCCTTTACTGGAAAACCAAGTACCACTTGATGCGAGGAGATACGGTAGATGTCTCCTATCGCTACATGACAGACGATTGGGAAATTGATTCACATACAGTAGACTTCCGATACCGTTGGAATTTCAGCGAACGCTATTATGTGGAACCACACGTACGTTACTACCAACAATCAGCTGCGGAGTTCTATCGACATAGTATCCTTGAAGGAGAAGCAGTAAATCTATCGGAAGTCAGTGCCGATAACCGTTTAGGCGAGTTCGACGCAGTCACCATTGGCGTCAAATATGGTATTAAATTTGCGAGTGGTAGCGAACTGAACGTTCGTCTGGAGCACTACGAACAAACCGGGGATACAAGCCCGAGTGATGCTGTTGGTATTCAAAATAACTATGATCTATTCCCAGATTTGGAGGCAAACATTTTCCAAATTGGCTACTCTTTCAAATGGTAATTACGCTGGAGATCTATCTTGACGATCGACGGTGATATTTATCGAACTATCCGCCTCTCATCCCAAGAGGGATTTTGGGTAGGCGGATTTGACGCAATGGCTAGCCCGTGTGAAATTTTGTTGAGCTGTAACACGCATAATGAAGCCAAAGAATTAACTGAAATTGCAGCACACGAAGCGTGGCGGATAGAAAAAAAGTTTAGCCGTTACCGAGACGACAACATTGTATCTCGAATCAATAAGAGTGGCGGACAGTCAGTCGAGGTCGATAACGAAACAGGTCAGCTACTCGACTTTGCTTTTCAGTGCTTCGAACTAAGCGAGGGATTATTTGATATTAGCTCCGGCGTTCTTCGAAGGGTATGGAAATTTGATGGCAGTGCGAACATTCCAACCGCTGAATCAGTTAATGCTTTACTTCCCTATATTGGATTACAGAAAACGACGTGGTGTGACGGTCTCTTTACGCTCCCGGAGGGAATGGAAATTGACCTAGGCGGAATTGGAAAAGAATATGCTGTAGATAGGACCTTGCTGTTACTCCAGGAGTCGGCTGACATTCCGATGCTGGTCAATTTTGGAGGTGACATAGCGACTAACCGTTGCCGAGACGATGGACAGCCCTGGCTTATCGGTATCGAAAAGCCAGGCTGCGAAGAGAAAAGCGCAGCCTGGGTCAAGATTCACCAAGGCGGGTTAGCAACCAGTGGTGATGCCGCCAGATATCTTATGACGAACCACAAGCGCTACAGCCATGTACTGAATCCGAAAACGGGATGGTCGGTTGAAAATGCTCCCAAATCGGTTACGGTCGCTGCACAGACCTGTACGCAAGCAGGTATTTTGGCGACGATTGCAATGTTAAAAGGAGCAGCAGCAGACGAATTTTTAATAGATCAATCACTGCCTTATTGGTTAATCTAGGCATGAAATTGGAATAAAGTAAAAAAAACCCTCCAGTTAAAACCTATATATCACATTAAAAAAACTATGTAATCTATTGATAATTAATAATTTACACTCTTTATCATTAGTAGCTATTACGCTAAATTTCGGCCTCGGAACGGTGCCATATAGGTTAAGATCAAGACACCGAAAAGAGCCACTTAATAGAACAATACCGATGCCGATGCCGATGCCGATGCCGATGCCGATGCCGATGAGTAT
>JBLHNZ010000280.1:0-5674 GCA_047623245.1 Oceanicoccus sp.
GAAAACAAAGTGTAACTCGGGGATTTTTTTCTGGACCTTAGCAAACGCCGCAGGTCCCCATGACGACAACACCGCTTCGGAAACACCAACAACCAGTTCACCACCAAGGTTATTTTCTTGGCTTGTAAATAAGTCGCGTAACTCAATGAGAATGGGAGGTGCCTTCACAGCTAATTCCTTGCCGTGTTGTGTTAGTTCAACGCGGCGGCCAACTTTCTGTATCAATTTTCGATTGTAGTATTTTTCGAGTGAAACAATGCGCTTACTCACCGTAGATTGCGAAACTCGCAAGTGCGTAGCCACTTCAGACATCGTCCGGAAACGTGACAATGCGACTAGAGTTTTCAGATTTTCAATCATCACTAAACCCATTCTAAAATAGAATTGATTGTATTCCATCTATTCGCTTATCGCACCTAATGTTTTTGGGTAAACTTGTCGCCATCATTTATCAAACTATCAATCCAGATACAACTAAGACACGCATTACGAAAGCCCCGCACCAACATAAGCGAGTGGGGGAATACTGTACTTAGTTAACAATTCGATCCAATTGGAGTCACAACAACATGACATTTTTTCTGCTAGCCGTTGCCACACTCTTCACGAGCTTTATCTCTGGCGTTCTCAGTATGGCTGGCGGTATGATTTTGATGGGTGTCTTTAGCTTCATGCTGTCGATTCCCGCTGCGATGGTATTACACGGGCTTGCGCAAACAGTCTCTAATGGCTCACGGGTATGGTTATACCGACACCATTTACGCTGGGGCGTACTCATTCCCTACTCGCTAGGTAGCTTTGTCATATTAGGGTTATTCATTGCAACTTCATTCGTATCAAATCAGGGTCTGGTATTTTTACTCATTGGCAGCTTCCCTTTTTTCGCTTTAATGATGCCCTCTTCTATCGCCTTGGATATAGAGCGTAAGCCAATTGCATTCTTATCGGGATTGGTCGTAACGACAGCACAAATGTTAGCGGGAGCATCCGGCCCGGTCCTCGATATTTTTTATCTAAAGAGTCGCCTGACACGCCATGAAATTCTCGGCACAAAAGCGATCACACAAACCTTAGGGCACATTATAAAGCTTGGCTATTACGCTTTTTTCCTCACGCATTCGATCGATCTACCCACATGGATATATCCAGCTGTCATTTTCGCTGCGATCTTTGGTAACTGGATGGGTAAACATGTTGTCGAAAGAATAGATGACGTGGCATTTAAACGAGTGGGCCGTTACGCAATTCTTGCCGTAGGCGTTGTCTACATATTCAAGGGCTTGATCGAACTCGGATTGATCGTTATGTGACGGAGAACGACTCTTGTCGCTAGCCATCGAGTCATTTGCGTCCACAAACTCTAACGATAAGTGAGCGCATCACAGGGCGAAACTGAAGGGCTAGCCAAACGCGACGTCCCCTCCCCTTGCGCTTTCCTTTCATTTCCTCTAGCCAGTGCCCATCCAGAAATAGGCGTTTTTAAACGATGTCTTTGCGAGCGGTAGCGCGGCAATCTCCTGCAGGGCACTCGAATGTAGGTAATGATGGTCACTCTGCAACGTGAGATTGCCGCGCTTCGCTCGCAAAGACGATTTTTTGGATGGGCGCTAGCTATGCACCTACCAGCTATGCCCCTACCAACTATTTGTGTGTAAAACACCGTCGAGAGGTTTACGCGGAGCCGGTTTAAAGTCAGTTCCTTTGGTGTAAGCAATGGGTGTTAACGCAATTTGCGTAATGTCGTCGGGTATACCCAAAAGCTCCGCCACTTCTTTTTCATAATTCAAATGCAAGGTGGTCAAACAGGTTCCTAGTCCACGCTCTCGGGCGGCTAGCATAAAACTCCAAACCGCTGGAACAATTGAAGCTAACATTGACGAGAGAGCCAAAACAGGGAGATTCGGTGTATCAATTCGCCCTGTGCAGCAAGGAATAAGTAAAGCCGGAGCCCTTGCCATATTCGCCGCAAGGTATTGGGCTGAATCCAATACCCGCTCTTGGGTTTCTTTCATCGACGGATCGTCATTATGAAGCTTGGTCGGCTGTACCGGTCCCGCTTCGTAGCTCGCGAATGCTTTTTGATACAATTCGGCAATCTTATCTTTCTTGTCTTGGTCAGTGACCACAACAAAATGCCATCCCTGTCCATTTGAGCCCGTTGGCGCCTGTAAAGCAATATTCAGACATTCTTCTATAACCGACATCTCAACCGGGCGGTCGAAGTCGAGACGTTTGCGAACAGCTCTAGTGGTCGTTAATACTTCGTCTGCACTTAGGTTTAATTTTGTCATATACCATCTCCTAGATAGATTCGGCCCTGATTTATAAAAAGTGACCAGGTCGTAGTTTTGGTTTTTAAAAAGTATGAATAATCGTTTGAAACCGGGTTAATCAGCATTGACGTAATACCGACTCGCTACAAGCCGGTATTAGAGCAAGAGCCAAGACTTTGATATTCAGCTAGCTGAAAATCGTCGCCGATAAAAAACTGTTTGTACGCCAGACATTTTTCCTCAAGGTTAGCGAACGTCTGATCAGACATGAATCGGTTTTTTATACTGGATAACGTTAAGCGTTCGCTCGACATTCTGACACCACCATCTGCAGCAGTATCAAAAATCAGTAAACGCTTACTCGATTCCCCTTCATTTTGCCAAGCGGTCCAAGGTGTTTTTATGCTGCCGCTGCCCGGCTCACCCGTCTTTGCAAAATCGGTCCAGTACTTCATCATCGCAGCAGACAACTCGTCGCGGGCGGGTATACCCTCAGAGGGATAAATATTCAAAAAGCTACTGGCAAAATTCCCGAATACAAAAGCAATTTCCAAACCGTGGGCTGCCCCCAGCGCTTTACTCAAGTCAAAAAGAAAAGCCATACCTTCTTCATCCCAATCGAAGCGATAGGTGTATACCGACTCTCCCTGTGCGCTCCGCAGATACGTGGCAATTTCATCGACTCCTTTAGTTTTCCATACATCCGTTGCATAACGATTTGTACGCTCATAAGCGTCTTCGTCAGCGATACCATAGGGAATTCCAAAAAGCTTTTTTTGATTCTTGGGATCGAAGGACAGAAATAATTTCATCTCGTCTCTGTTTGTACCCAAAATCACCGGGGTAACATTGTAGTTTTTGGTATCTGAAAAAATCTCCTCAACAGTGTGCTCTTTCGGTAGTACGTATCCATCGCGAAATAAATTTGGGGTGCCGAGCATGCCGAATTCAGTACTAGTGAATACAGAGAAGAAGTCGTAGGTCGATTTGTTAAACAGGTATTCTCGAATTTCCTTGTGACTCATTGCATTCTGATGTGTCTTTGCAGTATCTCGATTGGCAGCTATGCCGTCTGCTATTAGCAACTTATTAATGACTTCCCGAGAACTCCATGTGGATCCAACCTCTTGACTATCAGCATAGTTTTCAGCTTCCGACATCGGCACTAGATTAAGGGCGCCGCTTTGCACGATCGCTTTATGGTATAAACCTTTCGCATAGGGGCTTGCCATCATAGACAGCACATCAAATCCACCGGCCGACTCGCCAAATATTGTTACGTTTTCTGGATCGCCTCCAAACTGTGCAATATTGGTCTTAACCCACTTCAAAGCTTCGACAATATCGAGCGTCCCAAAATTGCCAGATTGATCTAATACTGAACTCGTGGCATCTCGCAATGCGGGATGAGTAAACCAACCGAAGGGCCCGAGCCGATAATTGATAGTAACTACAATCATGCCATGCGTAGATGCCATATTCGCACCGTTATAGCTGTCGGAGCCGCCGTGACCGATGCTATTACCACCGCCGTGAATCCAAAACATGACGGGCTTTGCTTCCTTATTCACCGCATCGACCAAGGTGTTAGGTCTGTCACTTTGGGCGATTGGCAGGACGTTCTTAGCTACCGGCATGTTACTTGCGTCAACTGGCGCCCATATATTCAAGTACAAACAATCTTCCGAACCGACGGGTTTACCGTATTTTTCCGGTATAGAATCGACAAGCCGACCACCCAGTTGCGGACAAAAGTTGCCCACTTCAATAGCTTGCTTTTCTTCCAGCCAATTTTCAACCGGTACCGGCGCTTTCCACCTCAAATCACCCACCGGCGGCTTAGCAAATGGAATACCTCGCCAGGCGTAGGTGTCAAAATCATCTTTAAATCCGACGACGTCGCCATTGGCGGTACTGCGGTGACTGGCAGGATCGGCCACTCGCGATACTGTCGCACGGTCTGGACTCGACTTCAGCTGAATAAGCATAAACGCGCCGATGACAACAACGGCCACAATAAAAATAATTCCTTTTTTCACCCTATTACCCTCTACTACCTAAAACCAAACCGAATAATTCCAACGGTAAACCTGGTGAAATCAATTAATTAGAACAGAGACGTCGTTATTGGCAGGCTTCCCTGACAATCTGACCTGTACTCTGGATGGTATCTATTCTGTTATTTGTCGCTCAAGACTGTTCTCTAAAGGCTCGTGAACACGGCCACTGCGCATGTTCACCCAGCAGCGGTTTTCTATGTCGACGTGTATTGAAGATCGTAATTTGGATTATTATACCTGTCGCGGCACCACCAGTTCCGGCCAGCTATCCATAGTTTTTGCCATCGCCTCACCAATGTCTTCAACAGTCCATGGTTCATCCATTGAATCTTTAATAGCGACAGTGTCTACCGTCCAGGACAACAACGTAACGCGGTTACCATTGACTCCAAATTGCCGGCCACTAACGTTGGCCGCATCCGGAGTACAAAGCCATACCACTGTTGGCGAGACCTTGTCGGGGGCCATGCGATTGTTGAGCTCTTCTTTGTCACCTTGCATAAGATCTTCTGTCATACGTGACATAGCAGCGGGAGCCAGCACATTCACGGTAATGCCATATTTTTTCCCCTCTAACGCCAAGACGCGCATAAATCCGGCGATGCCCGCTTTCGCCGCGCCGTAATTAGCCTGACCAAAATTCCCAATAAGTCCGGATGTAGAGCTGGTCATAACGATTCGACCGCCCTCTCCCTGCTCTATCATACGTTGCCAGGCATGCTTGGTAACAAGATAGGTACCGCGTAAATGGACGTCAATAACGGCGTCCCATTCTGCATCGGTCATATTTTTAAACGATCGATCACGTAGGATCCCGGCGTTATTGATAAGAATATCGAGACGACCGAACGTATCTACCGCCGTTTTAACCATGGCCGCTGCCGCTTCGTCATCGGTAACCGATCCGTAAGTTGCAACCGCCTGGCCTCCCGCTTCTTTTATTTCATCAACAACGGCATCGGCCATACTACTACCTCCGCCAGTCCCATCGCGCGCGCCACCCAAATCATTGACAACAACGGCTGCACCTTCTTTGGCCAACAGTAATGCATGGGACCTACCGAGCCCACCGCCCGCACCGGTAACAATCGCAACTTTCCCATTAAGTTTTCCCATCTGTAATCCCCTTTGTTTTTATGATTGAGTGAATTATTACTTATTTTTAGGAACGAAATTCAGGACTGCAATTTTTCATTGCCTGTTTATTATCTATTGTCTATTGTCTATTTATTGTTATTAATACCTGCGGCAAGCGATGGCAAGATACTGGAAAAAAATCACTTACCCATCGGCTAGCCCGCGGTTTGCCGTCACTATTCGATGCTTTTCAGCAACCAATAA
>JBLHNZ010000281.1:0-5664 GCA_047623245.1 Oceanicoccus sp.
TTATATTACTGGGCGTGCAGTGTCTAGTGGGCGTGGATGTTAACTTTGAGGAAGAATAGAGCGGTTGTCCCGATAGGCTTTCAGATGGCTTAGAATTGCCTTTCTTCATTGCATAAGTGAGTTAGAGTCGCGAAACAAAATGACGAAAGTTACCCGCTTGTTACCCAGAAACAAAAAAGGCCGCAATTAAGCGACCTTAATGTTCGGTAACTACTTGATATAGTTACCTGTTGTATGGCTCCGGATGTTGGGATCGAACCAACGACCAATTGATTAACAGTCAACTGCTCTACCGCTGAGCTAATCCGGAATAATAATCATCACAACTCGATGAGGCGCGAATACTATAGACCGCGGGGCAGCTCGTCAACAGTTTTTCTGTCCTAAGGCTATGAAATTTAGGGCGAATTACCTCAGTGACTATTTGTTGAGCAATTATGTTCTATTGTCGGCGCAATATCGGCTTTAAGTATCGCCTTTTTGTGTAGTAGACTGGTAGATTTTCAGGGCAACAGGTAATGAGTAATCTCTTTACGGTGAAATCAAAGTTTGAGGCAGCCGGAGATCAACCTAAGGCGATCAAAAGTTTACTGGCCGGAATTAACGCTGGGTTACACGCGCAAACCTTATTGGGCGTTACCGGGTCTGGCAAAACCTTTACGATAGCGAATGTGGTGGAAGGGGTTCAGCGTCCAACCATCGTTATGGCTCCCAATAAAACGCTGGCTGCACAGCTGTATGGTGAATTTAAGGATTTTTTCCCAAATAATGCCGTTGAATACTTCGTCTCATATTACGACTACTACCAGCCAGAAGCCTACGTTCCCTCGTCAGATACCTTTATCGACAAAGATGCCTCTGTTAACGAGCATATTGAACAAATGCGCTTGTCGGCGACCAAGGCGTTGATGGAGCGTTCCGACACGATTGTAGTAGCGACGGTTTCGGCAATTTACGGTTTGGGTGACCCGAAGCAATATCTTAAGATGATGTTGCATTTGGACCGCGGGGATCAGGTCGATCAGCGATTCATTGTGCGGCGTTTGGCTGAGTTGCAATACACGCGCAACGATGTGGATTTTGCTCGTAGTACGTATCGAGTTCGAGGTGACGTCATCGATGTATTTCCTGCCGATTCAGAAAAAGAAGCTGTGCGCATTGAGTTATTCGACGAGGAGATCGAACAGCTATCTATTTTCGATCCTTTGACCGGTGAGGTCTTAAGGCGAGTACCACGTATTTCTATCTATCCGAAAAGTCATTATGTTACCCCTAGAGAAACGTTGGTTTCCGCGTTGGACTTTATTGAAGAGGAGCTTAGAGAGCGCCTGACGCAATTACGTGACAATAATAAGTTGGTGGAGGCACAGCGCCTAGAACAAAGAACTCGTTACGATTTGGAGATGATAAGGGAGTTGGGGTATTGCAACGGTATTGAGAATTACTCCCGTTATTTGTCCGGTCGAGATAGTGGCGAGCCACCACCGACACTTTTTGACTATTTACCGGATAACGCATTGGTGGTTATCGATGAGTCTCATGTGGGCGTTCCACAGATTGGCGCGATGTATAAGGGCGATCGCTCGCGCAAAGAAACCTTGGTCGAATACGGGTTTCGCTTGCCGTCGGCGCTCGATAACCGTCCTTTGCGATTTGAAGAGTGGGAAGCGCTCATTCCTCAGGTGATATTTGTTTCTGCGACACCGGGGAATTACGAAGGCGAGCACGCTGATCAGGTAGTAGAGCAGGTTGTTCGTCCTACCGGTTTGATCGATCCCGTGATTGAGATCCGGCCGGCGACAACCCAGGTTGATGATCTTATGTCGGTGATCAGAGAGAGGACTGCCAAAAATGAACGTGTTCTGGTAACAACCTTAACCAAGCGTATGTCTGAAGATTTGACCGATTATTTGAGTGAGCATGGTATACGCGTTCGCTATTTACATTCAGATATTGAAACCGTTGAACGAGTCGAAATTATTCGAGACTTACGGCTTGGCGTGTTTGACGTGTTGGTGGGAATCAATTTATTACGAGAAGGTTTAGACATGCCAGAAGTGTCTTTGGTCGCAATACTTGACGCTGATAAAGAAGGCTTTTTGCGGTCTGAACGATCTCTGATTCAAACGATAGGGCGCGCTGCACGTAATTTGAATGGTCGAGCCATTTTATATGCAGACAAAATTACCGGGTCAATGGAGCGTGCGATCAGCGAAACTGACCGACGTCGAGAAAAACAGGTCGCTCACAATACGAAACATGGCATTATTCCCCAGGGAGTAATAAAAGATGTTGCCGACATTATGGAAGGCGCAAGAATACCGGGCAAACGTTTCGCTCGGAACGCGCGAGGTAAACTCGTTGCAGAGTCTCCCTCAGATTACCAAGCAGAGGCCGCGTTGATGTCGCCGGCCCAGTTGTCAAAAGAAATCAAAAAGCTGGAAAAACAAATGTTTGAGCATGCGAAAAATTTGGAATTTGAGGAAGCTGCAAGCACGCGTGACAAGCTTACTGGCTTAAAGGAGCAGATTTTTCTTCAATAGAAATGTCGAGGCCGCGTTTTGAAGAGCTTCTGTCGGGCTTTGAGAGGCTTTATTAGCAAGATAATGGGGTGCGATGATATTTTTTGTCAGAGATTTTGCGAACAGAGGTTGTTAATCCTCGCATAGGTCATTATAATTCGCGTCCTTCGACGGCCGAGTGCCTATACAGCGAGGTTTTGTGATCAGTCATAGGTTTTGACAACGATTGCAAATAGAGAAATTTTACGACCGTAGCTCAGTTGGTTAGAGCACTACCTTGACATGGTAGGGGTCGGTGGTTCGAATCCACTCGGTCGTACCAATTACGCATTCTGTAACAGTCCAGAACGCACACTTAAGCCGCACCCTCAAAGGGTTTGCGGCTTTTTTGTGTGCGCTAACATTCCATGGCGAGCCTAAACATTTGGGGGGTATGTAGGGGTATATTTTGGGGGTACCAGTGTTTTATGGAAAGTTGGTACCCCCAGTTTAAAGGATCAATGCCTTATGAAGTTCACGGCGACAGCGGTAAAGTAGGCCAAGCCAAAAGCTATAAGCTGTCTGATGGTGCGGGCATGTTCCTTTTGGTAAAGACTTCAGACGGAAAATACTGGCGGATGAAATATCGCTTTGCTGCAAAGGAGAAATTATTGGCCTTGGGGTGTTTCCCGATACCTCATTGGCTCAAGCCCGAGAACTCCGCGAGGCAGCCCGCAAGCAGTTGGCCAGCGCAATTGCCCCGAACGAGCATCAACGGGCAAAAAAACTGGCACAGGGCCAAGCTGGAACGAATATCTTTGAAGTGATTGCTACCGAATGGTCGGCCGGCACATGGAAACCAAATCACCAGGCTATAGCGATAGAGCTTGGCGTCTTCTCAAAAACGATCTATTTTCCTCTCTGGGTCGCCGGCCCATTAGCGAAGTCTCGGCGGTCGAATGACTTGCTGTCTCGCGCAAGGTTAAAAGCCGAGGTGTCGTGGAAACTACACACCGAGTAAACCAGACTGCCGGACAGGTTTTTCGGTATGCAATAGCGACAGCTAGTGCCGATCGCGATCCTAATCCAGACTTGCGTGGTGCTCTTAAACCACCTATTAAATCTCATTTTTAAGCCATTACGAACCCGAAAGACGCCGGTAAGCTCATTCTTACTATCGACAGTCATCAGGGTACCCACGTTGTGAAATTCGCTCTAAACCTATCCTTGAAGACTGGGCAGCGCTTACCGGCAGGCATCGATATGTAATTCCGTCAGCCCGAGGAGCCAGCAGTCCGCTTAGTGAAAACGGCGTCAGAGTGGCCTTACGGACAATGGGGTACGACAACGAAATAATGACGCCTGATGGTTTTAGAGCAATATCCAATGAGTTTCTCAAATTATTTCGCAGTGATTCAAACAACAGGGTAGAAGATGGGCGAGATCACTGGATGAATAGTTTCCCTGAAACTACTGTCGCGATGCGTGGTGCGAATGAGTTCGTGAGTTACCTGTCTGGTCAAGGGTATCATGTGGGGACAATATCCAATGGTGCGGACAAATCACGAAAATCTACTGCCGAAAAACTGGAGTCCTTCTGCCATATTAAGCAGATAATTAGCTCTGAATAGGCAGGGATAAGTAAGCCAAATATCGACATATTTACTAAATCAGCTCATGCTGCAGGTTTTACACCTGATCAGTGCTGGTTTATCGGAGATCATCCGGTAAAGGATATCGACGGCGCGAGGAGGGCAGGAATACACGTTATTTGGTTAAAGGGATTCCATTGCTGACTAGAACACTTACGAAGACCGAATTATTCAATAGAAGACTTAGCTGAAGTGACGTCAGTATTGGCGTCGAGCTCTAACAATCAAAGACAAGCGACGCCAAAACCCATGCGCTTGCTTTAAGCGTTAAGCAGAAAAATTTTGCATTATCGAAGGAGGAAGAAATGTCGACATTTGTTTTGGTTCACGGTGGTTGGAGCGGTTCGCATGGTTTTCGACATATTCGAAAGTTGCTGCAGGGTGAAGGTCATGACGTTTTTACACCATGTCTCACTGGTATTGGAGAAAGATCTCATCTTTCCAGTCCATTAGTTAACCTTAGTACTCACGTTCACGATATTGTGAATCATGTTATATATGAAGACTTAAACGATATTGTCCTGGTTGGATTTTCTTACGGTGGATTCGTCGTCACAGCCTCTCTGGAGCACATATCAAACCGAGTAAAACATCTGGTTTATCTCGACGCCTTTGTTCCGAAAAACGGGGAATCCGTTGCTAGCCATGTTTTCCCGGGTGCCGGTAGACCGAGTATAGAAATTGAAGGACCCTGGACCACGCCTCCAGTTGTGCGAGAATTCGATGACAAATTTGAGGGCGAATGGATGACGGTGCGTAGAACCCCTCACCCAACTGGTTGCTTCAGTGAGCCGATATTTCTAGAAAAGCCATTGGAGAATTTTGATTTCAGTCGAACCTATATTAAGGCATCAAAAAACCCCTCAACCGATGTTGGGGCAGATGCATTGTGGCAGGCAGGGAATATGGCGAAGGACTCCTTGGTTTGGGAATATCATGAGATTGCAACAACTCATATGGTTGCTAGTAACGAACCAGTGAGGCTGCTAAAGCTACTTAGAGAGGTCGTGGCAGGTGATGTTTAACAAGAGTTTCAAACCTCACCAGCAAGGTGCCTGTACCTAGCCTGGCTGTGCTAGTTCCGGCCGCTTATACTTACGTTATATGACCTTGGAGGTATGAAATGCTAATACTAGTGGCGAGATGTCTTCACGTGGAACGGTAATAGCGCGTTACAAGGCGCGAACGAATGCTGAAGGTGCGTCAGCGTGGGCTGAAGTGCAGTGTGCGCCAAGTATTCGAATGCACGTACCTAAGTTTGAAATTACGGCGGTCGAAGCAGAAGAGATCGACTCAATTTTTTTTGGATTAATCTCAGCAGCCGGCATACAGCAAGAATGGGTAAAAATTCATGAGCACGGACTCTATGTGACGTGTTTCTTGCACCAGACCGATGGCACCGATGAGTGTGATGCGGTAGAAATGTTTCTCTTCGATGAGCTGGGCCGGGTGGCGGCTATTTCGGCTATCTAAAGTGATATCACATAACAAAGCCATGAATTCAGCCGCTG
>JBLHNZ010000282.1:0-5653 GCA_047623245.1 Oceanicoccus sp.
ACGACTATTTCGTTTGGAAAGTTCATAGGTGAAAAATTTCAGCGAGCATAAATGGAGGTTTGTGCCCAGAACGCTCGGCCTAAGGTAGACATCGAAGCGGACACTGTCGATAATACGGAGTATTGAAAATACACAGCAGGAAAAAGTCGACGAAAAACAAAATTGACAATTAAATCAGTCACTTTTTAATTTGGAACAACTGCCACTTAATATAGAAAAACCGTGTATTCTTAGCGCGATTCGTTATTTGCAAGCAATGGCGTGGTCCGCTCGGGTAAGCTTGGTACTGACGTCCAAAACAGTGGCTGCTGAAAGTCTGCTCAAACCATGGTCGCAATTATTCACAGCTAACTATCGATTTGAATATTGGCTTGCACTTCGAGTGGAAAGATATCGTCGATGACACGAATACAGACTTATCGCGGCAATATGAGCCATTAAATGGCACGTTAAAATTGGTAAAAGAGCTGACTCAAACAGTCGGTTTTTGACCAGGTTGGCCTTCTACCAAAGCAAGGGGCGTGGCGCTTTTAGTTGAATATTTCGGGTGGCATATGAGACTTGGAAAACTTGCAAGCAATATATTAAAGCACTTCAATAGGAAATAACCCCATGGGATTACGATTAAAGTTTAACCTAATACTAATACTTATTACGATAGTCGGGCTGGCTATATCAGGTTTCGCCAGTAATAAATTGCTGCAAAATAATGCCCGAGAGGAAGTTCTTAATATGGCGCGCATGATGATGGAAAGCGCGGTAGCTGTTCGAAGCTATACGGTAAGTGAAGTCCGGCCCTTGATGAAAGTCCAGCAAAGAAGAGCGTTTATCCCTCAAACAGTGCCGGCATATGCGGCGAGTAAGTACATAAAAAAGCTGCAGGAAACTCATCCTGAATATAGCTATAAAGAAGCTACGCTTAATCCCACGAATCCTGCCGATAAAGCGACAGAATGGGAAACTGATGTCGTTGATTGGTTCCGAGCGAACAAAGATGAACAAGAGCTTGTTGGCGAGCGTATGTCTCCAACGGGGCCTCAACTCTATTTTGGCCGCCCCATTACGATAAAAAATCCGAATTGCCTTGCGTGCCATAGTACGCCAGCCGCTGCACCGCAAACGCTGATTGACAGTTATGGATCTAGCAACGGCTTTGGTTGGAAGTTAAACGAGACTGTCGGAGCTCAAATAGTTTCTGTACCCATGGAGCTGAGTCTAGATCGAGCGGCCAATACCTTTCAAACCTTTATGTTAACTCTTGTTGGAATCTTTCTCGCGGTTGCAGTCGTGCTCAACTTAATGCTGCATTATATCGTTATAAAGCCGGTGAGAATAATGTCGGAGGCGGCAGACAAAATTAGCTTGGGGGATCTGGACGTTGAAGAAATCAAAATTTCTGGATCTGATGAAATTGGTTTGCTGGGTCGCTCCTTCAACCGTATGCACCGCAGCTTAAGTAACGCAGTCCAATTGCTAGATGAGACAGATGATTAAAAAATATGAATACTCGTAGCGTTCCTGAGAATATTGGTAAATACAGCATTAAGCGCGAACTTGGCCGAGGAGCAATGGGCGTTGTTTACGAAGCTTTTGACGAGCAGATTGAGAGAACTGTAGCGGTCAAGGTTCTTCTTCAACATCTCCTAGAGGGAGACTCAGGGGAAGATTACAAAGTACGGTTTCTCCAGGAGGCGAAGGCGGCGGCCCGGTGTTTACATCCCAATATTGTGACAGTTTTTGATTTTGGTAATGATTTTGCGCCTTATATCGTTATGGAATTGGTTGCTGGTGTCGAGCTGAAGTCGCTGCTCAAGAATCGCGAGCCGATTTCTACATCGAAGGCTATGAGTATCACTCGACAGGTATTATCGGCTTTGAGTCATGCTCATAAGCAAGGCGTTATTCATCGTGATATAAAGCCCGCCAATATCATTTTACTTGCAGATTCTTCCGTGAAAGTCTCTGATTTTGGTGTCGCTCGACTAGATACATCAGATCTTACTGGTGTTGGTTTCATGTTGGGTACTCCTAATTATATGTCTCCCGAAGGACTTCAGGGTTTGCCCGTGACGGCTAATTCCGATCTTTATAGTTCAGGTGTTTTGTTTTACGAGCTCCTGACGGGACTGCGTCCAGCACGCGAACTTACCTTAGAAGAAAATCTAAAGACCTTTGGTTCGGCTTATGACAAATCGCCAGAACTGGGCAACGCACTGACATTGATTTTAAGAAATGCATTACAGGCTGATCCGAAACAACGTTATCCTAACGCAGACGCATTTATTCAAAGTCTGGATGCAATTACTATGACTAGCGATGGACAGCACTCTTCGGTTCACGGTAATCAGGAAGGGACGGCGATAATCGACGCGGCCGAATTCAATCGATTATCAGATAACGATAGAAGTAACCATTCTCATGTCGGTAGTAATGTTTCGCCAAGTCAGTGGAGTAGCGCGGAATTAGCGTCGATTGAGCAATCTCTTGCTACGTTTATCGGTCCCGTTGCCAAATTTCTAGTTAGGAAGGCGAGTAACTCATCAAATAGTATTCATCAGCTCGTCGACAATTTAACAGGGCATATCCCGAGTGAATCTGAACGCCGTGAGTTTTTAAAGGTAATGGAAGGCTCTAGTATTACCAAGAACGAATCCTATATATCTGACGGTTCAGTTTCCAGTGCCAATGTAAATAACATGTCTTCCTCAGGTTTAGCCTGCGTTAGTGACGATCAGCAAAAGGAGCTTACAAAGCTGTTATTGCCCTATATGGGACCTTTGGCAGGTCGTATTGTAAAGAAGATCTCCAAAAAATTCACGACCAAGGACGCCCTTATCGAAGCGTTGGCATTAAAAATACCCGATAGCTCAGAGCGGCAGCAGTTTGCGTCAAAAGCTCACTCAACGATCAATTAGTTAATAACGTGTGCTTTCAATTAATCGTTCATTCGTTAGCGCTGTCGTATTTGTTTGTGAAGGTGGTTTAGTTTCAATCTTTTAGGTGAATTTGCTTTTCTCTTGTCTCTAGGGGTTCCAGTTTATACTACGGTGATACTTATGGCAGCTATACTATTTGAAAATAAAAATCACATCGCGACAATTACTATAAACCGCCCGGAAGCGAGAAATTCCATGAATCCAGAGGTTATGGTTGGAATGTTCGACGCGTTTCAGGAGATAGACAATAACGATGACATTCGTGTTGCGGTGATAACCGGTGCTGGACATAAGGCCTTTTGCGCAGGCGCAGATTTAGGGCAATTGATTCCCTTAATGACAAAGTCTAGGCCGCCAGAGGATGATTGGGACAGGCGTTACTTGAACGAGGTGGCAGATCAAGGAGCTTATCTGTTCAATAGAGACTCCCGTAAGCCAGTGATAGCGGCAATCAATGGTCATGCCATTGCTGGAGGTATGGAGCTCGTACAGGGAACTGATTTAAGAGTTGCCGTTCCAGAAGCCAAGTTCGGATTGCAGGAAGTAAAGTGGGCAATATTTCCTGCGGGCGGTTCGACAGTAAAGCTTCCCCGCCAAATACCTTATGCAAAGGCAATGGAGTTGATGTTAACGGGCGATTTGATCGATGCTCAAGAAGCTAAGGAATTAGGGTTTCTCAATTATGTGGTTGAGCCTCGGCAACTGATGGATAAAGCGATGGAGTTAGCGGAAAAACTGGCCGCGAATGGCCCTATCGCCGTACAGGCAATTCGCAACTCGGTGCGCCAAGTTTGGGGTTATCCCGAAGCAGAAGCGTTGAAAATGGAGGCAGCTTTTTCTGCTCCAGTTTTTGCCAGCGAAGATGCTATTGAAGGACCAAAGTCTTTTATGGAAAAACGCACTCCCGTTTATAAGGGTCGATAAAAGGTTTGATCTTTGTCTGAGTCTCCACAGAGAAGGATATCGTTGTACTGAGTAAACGTTCCGGATGGTCTTTCAGGTTCGGACGAAAAGATATTGGTGTAGAGCCAGTTTATTCCATACATCTAGTAAGGATCTATCTATGTATCAATTTTTTTATTTTCCCAATTCTTGTTCACTTGCCTCTCATATTGCACTAGAGCAAGCGGGTGCAGATTATGAAGCAATTCGAGTCAACTTAGCGGCCAACGAGCAGCGTGACGAAAAGTATTTATCGTTAAATCCCAAGGGCCGCGTTCCAGTACTGGTAACGCCTGAAGGTTCTTTGACAGAAAATCCGGCAATATTATTGTACATTAGCCAGGTTTTTCCGGATTCAAATTTAGCTCCTCTTGAAAATCCCTTTTTGCTGGCGCAAGTCAATTCTTTTAATGCCTATTTAAGTTCAACCTTACACGTTGCACACGCCCACGGCGTTCGTGGTTACCGGTGGGCAGATAGTGACGAGGCGATTGAAGAGCTAAAACGGAAAATGCCGGAAACCGTCGCCGATTGTTTTGATATGATTGAAACGACCCTATTTCAGGGACCATGGGTTATGGGTGAAACGTACAGTATTTGCGACCCCTATCTCTTTACTATTGCACAGTGGATGGAAGCCGATAAAGTCGACCCAACACGTTTCCCCAAAATATTGGCCCACCGAAAAAGAATGTTGGCAGACCCAATTGTCAAAAGAGTAATAGATTCACAGTAATTGACTACCTTGACCGCAAGATCACTGTGAAACGAGTTGGTCATCAAACAGCTGTTGAATCTCATCTAGAATGACAGGGTCGTCAATCGTAGAGGGCACGGTGTAGGTTTCCCCGTCGGCAATGCTGCGCATTGTTTTTCTGAGAATTTTTCCAGAACGTGTTTTCGGCAATCGAGCCGCCGTGATAACCGTTCGCAAACAAGCCACGGCTCCGATATCACGTCGCGCCATCTGCACAATTTCAGTTCCAATGGTCCCGTCGTCAGCAATGCCATCTTTTAACACGATCAAAGCCAGCGGTATTTGACCCTTTAGACTGTCGTTAATACCGATAACGGCGCATTCGGCGACACTGCTATGGCTTGCGATCAACTCTTCCATTTCACCGGTAGAGAATCTATGCCCAGCAACGTTGATGACGTCATCGGTTCTACCCATGACGAACACGTAGCCGTCTCCGTCGATATAACCGCCATCACCCGTTAAATAATAGCCTGGGTAGATGGACATATACGTCTGCTGATAACGCTTTGCATCATTCCAAATGGTCGGAAAGCATCCCGGTGGGAGCGGCTGTTTGATGACTATTTCACCGACTTCGCCGGCATTTTTAAGATTACCCTCCGGACCGACAATTTTAACGTCAAATCCAACAACGGGAACCGAGGAGGAGCCTGCCTTCACCGGCAGTTGCTCGATTCCAGTCATGTTCGCAACGATCGACCAGCCGGTTTCCGTTTGCCACCAGTGATCGATTATCGGCTTTTGTAATAATCCAGCGAGCCAGTGATAGGTCGGGGGGTCGGTTCGTTCACCGGCAAGAAAAATACTTTGCAAACCACTCACATCATATTTTGCGAAATGCTCGGCATTGGGATCGGTTTTCCTAATGGCCCGGAAGGCAGTGGGAGCAGTAAAAATAACCTTCACATTGTGCTGTTCAATGACGCGCCAAAATGCGCCTGCATCGGGGGTGCCAATGGGTTTGCCTTCATATAGTATCGTCGTACACCCCGCTAGTAGAGGAGCGTAAACAATG
>JBLHNZ010000283.1:0-5622 GCA_047623245.1 Oceanicoccus sp.
AAAAACTGCACCACAAATGCAGGTAAGCCAATTATGCCTGCGACCTCAGCTAAAAAGTCGTTAATTAAACTAGGATGTGTAAAAACGAGATAAGCCCCACCTAACAATAGCGGCCATTTAGCATAGCGAGCCCCGTTGAGTACCAAACGTCCTCCACTAATCACTCTAGCGCTTAGTGCTGCAGAGCGAGCACCACTGCTTGCCGTTTGAGTAGTCACCGCAGCAGTGCGGCCAACGCGTAATACCTTTGCCGCACTGGAGAACACCAGCACGTCTAAGCTTGCCCAGCCTATATCACTAGCCTCAATTTGTTCGTCCATTTTATAGCGTGTTTCAAGTTGGCGAATACCACTACTAAAGAACTGGGTAAGCCCTTCCATAACGCGTTCAGTCATAATCCATTCAACCTGACCTCCCGGATTGATGACAAACTGACCAATAAAATCGTGACCCTCTGCACGGATATATTGAATAGCATGCCACCCGCGGTCTTTTGGGGTGAGTGATCCCGTTAATTCATTTACTGGCTCGCTGGTTGGGGAATCATTTTCACTCTTAACAAACCACGATTTAATTGACTCGTATTGTTTACCCGCCTGGGTCATCCATTCAATTGAATCGATAGGATTAGAGACGAAATAATGAATGGCGGGTAAAACTGATTCACCATATTCCCGAAGGATTTCTTGAAATTCAGAACTTGATCCGTAAATGGGAAGTATTTCGCGCGCCATAGCTGGGTAGCGCAACATAGCGGCTTTGACTTTTAGCACCAACAAAGGATCATCGGCTACATCGACCAAGGCTGCTTGTAGCTCAATAGATTCATTTTCAATACCCGGGAATTCAATTAACTTGTCGATTGCGTGGATGCGAATGAGCTTTTGTTCGACAGGGACTGCATTGATGGTAAGGCTTATAACGATAGCGAGAAACGCTGCTAGTGCAAATATTATCAATCGTGATTTCATTATTTGCTCCTTGAGCGTCAAAAGACAAAACCGACGTTCACAATACCCGCACTTGGTTCTATTTAGCTAAAGAGTATGGGCATCGCCACAAAAATTAAGCATCAGATGAGTATAAGACAAATAAAGCGCATAGAATACCCTTAGCGATGGCGATTATAAACATGAAAAGTTAGTCGCGTTTAGCTGCAAACGCAGGGGTGTCTGCCCGAGCTGTGGTACTAGAAGAATAGCTGAAAATGCAGCATTGCTAGTAGATGATTTACTAAAAAGGTAACCAATTCGCCAATGGGTACTGAACCTTCCGTTCTCACTGAGGTTGTTGCTAGCAAAATACCCCATTGAGTTACTAGACTCTAAAGTCAAGAAAAATCACCCCTGTTGCATAGATCGGGGTGGTGTACTATTGTTCTTATACTCCTAATCAAGTAATCAAGTAATAAACGATTACCAATCGAGTATGCCTATGAAGAACACATGCACCAATATCGACCAATTCATGGCTGGCTTGCGCAAGCGTAATCCAGGCCAGGAAGAATTTCACGAAGCCGTCCTAGAGGTGGCCTCCGACGTGCTGCCATTCATCGAGGATCATAAAGACTACCAAGGTCAATGCCTGCTGGAGCGGCTAACCGAACCCGACCGCGTCATCTCATTCCGCGTGGGCTGGGTTGATGATGAAGGCAATGTCCGCGCCAACCGTGCTTGGCGCGTGCAGTTCTGCAACGCCATCGGTCCCTACAAGGGCGGCATGCGTTTCGACGAAACCGTCACCGAGAGCGTGCTGAAGTTCCTCGGCTTCGAACAGATCTTCAAGAACAGCCTTACCGGCCTGCCTATGGGCGGTGCCAAGGGTGGCTCTAACTTTAATCCGAAAGGCAAGAGCGATGGCGAGGTGATGCGCTTCTGCCAGTCACTGATGAGCGAACTGCACCGCTACATCGGCCCGGACAAGGACGTACCCGCAGGAGATATCGGCGTCGGTGCGAGGGAGATCGGCTTCATGTTCGGCCAGTATCGTCGCCTGTCGCACACCTTCACCGGTGCAATCACCGGCAAAGGAATCTCGTTCGGCGGCAGTGTCGGCAGGAAAGAGGCGACCGGCTACGGTGTTGTCTACTTCATGCGCGAGATCCTGAACGCGGTCGATGACGGCATCAAAGGCAAGACGGCCGTTGTCTCTGGCTCCGGGAATGTCGCTCTCTACTGCATCGAAAAGTTGGTGCAGCTCGGCGCCAAGCCGCTCACCGCCAGCGACAGTTCTGGGTTCATCCATGATCCTGACGGCATCGACGAGGAAAAACTCGCCTTCCTCAAAGATTTGAAAGAGGTGCGCCGCGGGCGTATCGAGGAGTATGCGGAGAAGTTCGGCTGCACTTTTAAAGAGGGACGCCCTTGGGGGGTCAAAGCCGACTTGGCATTTCCATGCGCCACGCAGAACGAGCTGAGCGGCGACGAAGCGAAATCATTGATCGACAACGGGCTGATCGCACTGGCCGAAGGCGCGAACATGCCCTGTGAATCCGAAGCGCAGCACATGCTAAGGAAGCACGTGCTCTACGCTCCGGGCAAAGCTTCCAACGCAGGCGGTGTGGCCGTTTCTGGATTGGAGCAAAGCCAGAATTCACAGCGCATCAGCTGGTCGCTCGAAGAAGTCGACAAACGTCTGCAGGGGATCATGAAAGATATCCACGGCAAATGCATCAAACACGGCAAAGGTAAAGAGGCAGGTGATAAAACTGACTATGTGCGCGGGGCAAACATCGGCGGCTTCATCAAAGTGGCGGACGCTTTGCAGGAGTGTGGCGTCTTCTAACTCGCATTGCAAAAATCTAACCCCGAACACGTGGCCGCCATATTCAAAAAATTCTACGCATTCGATGGCCTCAGTAATGCCCTATCCTAAGGGAGCGGTGCGGTGCAGTCCGTGTTCAACATCCCCTTCGTCATCAAGGACATGACCGATACCCGCTCGCTCATTTTTGGTGATTCTCGTGACTGAATATACGACAAATCATCTTTTACAATAGAAATGCTATGTGAATTGCGAAAGACTCAAACTTGCATGCTCGAGTTATCAGTTAAATTTAGCAACACCAACGTGAAAGTATAAGCAAACATGAAGTTTGCGAACGCCCGCAATAGCTCGAAGCAGCCTATTACGTTCGCTCACCTCAGCGTAAATTGATGATACAAACTTCTAACATAATTTTGAACAACATAAACCGGACATTAACCAGACTTGCCTACTTCCCACTAAAAGCTATGTGGAGATTATTTCCCATAGATAAATTATAACTTATTAAATCCCAACAAAAAAATTATACACAAAATAATTACACAACAAATAAACTATATAAAAAACAACAACTTATAGTGGTGCATGTGTCTGATTTTTTTACATGAATACAGTTTATTACATTACATAAACCCTAACACACTGAAAGATAATCATATAAATAAAGTGGCACTATTCATGCGTAGTGATGATTACTATTAATTAAATCTTTATGTAGAGAGTATCAATGAAAAATATAAACCGTTTGCTTATCGGATTAGTTACAATTTTTGCTTCGAATTTCGCGAATGCATCTTTAATTAACGTGTCTGAAATACGCATCTCAAGCGCAGTAAATAGCTGGCTGCAAATTTCTGAATTTGTAGCGTGGAGCACAAACACTGATTTGGCTCTGTCTTCGGCGAGTGCAACAGTAAGCGCAACTGATTTTTATCTTGGCGCAAAATCATGTAACTCAAACTCATCCGAGGCATCATGCGCAATAGACGGTGCATCATTTGTAGATTATCCGAATATATTTCACGGAGATAATGTTGGTGGGTTTAACACGGTTTTAACTATTATGTTGGCGGCTCCAAGCACAATAGATTGGATTGAAGTTTTTGGGCGCAATGGTTGCTGCCAAGGCAGAGATGTGTATGACATTTCATTTTTCGATGCAGCAGGAAAAATGATATTCAGTTTAGCAAATATAGAGGGGTCCACGACCCAAGCAGCTAACCGAGTTGAGGTTTCAGAACCTTCGATTCTTGCATTGTTAGGATTGGGTTTTTTAGCTCTTCGTGTAAGAAGAAAACTCTAAAGTTAATCTATGATGGAAAGAGCCTTACGGCTCTTTTTTTATCCACAAAAAAGATATTAAAAACTCTCCGATACCTACAATGCATCATCGACTGCTATACGCAGATCTCTAACCGTACTTTCGCGTTTGTTATGACCGAGTTTATCGATTCGACCCAATGATCAACAATCCAGCTATATTGTCGAGTCGATAAATGAATAGATGCAATTACTCTCGATTTGAATTGAAAGTCACTTGACGTCAATTGATCCTGCTGAATTAACTGTCAGATAGATTCACGCGTGTTTTTAGTAATTTCAAACTGTAGTGGTTGCCCAGTCTTTTGTTGAACTATCGTTTCTCTGGATTGCACACTCAGTCCACGAGCAATGTCATGTAACCTCCAAAAACGAAATCACCCCCTTTTAACTTACTGTCAGTAACTAGGTTAAGTAGCGCTAAATCTCTATGACTACCCACTAGCTCAAGGGGAATACGAATAGTCCAGATCTGCTGAAGTTTAAGCAGCATTTGCCGTCTAACCGACCCTGGCATAAACAACCATAATTGTCGGTGACCTTTCTTAAAAAAAGTGGGTGGTGAACCCAGTAGGCTCTACTATATTGAGCAGTAGTTAGCATTGCGGTTCGCTATTATCATTTGGTATTTTTGGAGAGATTTGTGTCCGCAAACTGGTTCCTAGTAATTTTGCTGTGCTATGCTTCTTTAAAACGTCAAACACAAAGGACTACCAACATGACCAGAGACCAGCTTCAAGCCCTCAAAATCGCTTATACTTTTATGCCTCAATCAATAGAAGTAAACAAGTATGAGTATGGTGACGACTACAAACGAGTACTTGAACAAATTGAATTTGTTCGCGCAATATTATTTGAATTAGAAATAGACCCTGACGAAATAGGTGGAGAGATCAATCCGGGGACAACGCCGAATTCATGCTATTAAAGCTCTGTAATCATTCCTGCGCTGTCACGCGAAGAGAATAACAGTGAGCGCGATTGTCGAATTTAAGGCTGAGTTAACAAGGCAAATCGATACCACTTAACCGCTTCTTTATCATCTTACAGAGCACCGTTGCAATTCGCGCATGACCTATTGAGTACGCTGGTTCAAAAATGGGCCCACGCATTGTTTTAAAGAGAGAGATACCAGACTAGAAGTACTTGAGCCTTTTATTCTTACTTTGCGTAATTTATCTCATAAATTATTAAAGAAGTAGAATGCTTAAGTACATTCAACGTTTAGTTATAGCGATTATTTTAGGTGGCATGGCAGCCTTCCAAGTTTTGTTTGCGCCACTCATTTTTATCAAGTTACCTAGCAACGTTGCTCGTCCTTTTATCAGAAAGTTCTTTCCCTTTTATTATTTGTATTTTGGCATTCTTAGCATAGCCTTAGTTGTTATTGCGTATCTGCTGCTCGGCCAAGACTTCGGCCTGTGGTTACTGGTGGTTTATACCGCTTCGACAGTCGGGTTTATTTTTTTAAGGCAGGTGTTTATGCCGTTAGCAAACAAATCAACAGATGAAGTCAAGCAAGCAGATTTTTTATGC
>JBLHNZ010000284.1:0-5603 GCA_047623245.1 Oceanicoccus sp.
CCGATACCGGCGGGACACCAAACATAGTTAGGTCACTGACCTGCCACACCATGTCTCGATTTCTATTCTGGTCCATTTCCCAAACAGCGGCTCTAGCCGCCTGCAGGACCAGTCTAAGTTGTTGGTTCCTGCGCTGCAGTTCTTGGGTTCGTTCGTCAACTCGTCGTTCTAGTAGTTTCTCTTGCTGATAGCGCTCGGTGATATCAACAAAAGTGACCACCACTCCGCCAATACGATTATTACTTGCCCGGTAAGGGACCATACGCCGCAAGTAACTGCGTTGACTATCAGCCTTCGCTTCCGTGGGCAAAGACGATACGACCCGTTCTACCCGCGCCAATTTACTTAATACCTCTGCCGCATCAGAGAGAAAATCGACACTGTCGACACGGCCATTAACATCGCTGATCGGGCGGTCAATGTCAGTCAAACGCAGATTCAACAACTCAGCAGTCGGCGGGTTAAACAGTTGGATCTGCAACATTCGGTCGATAAACAAAGTCGCTATATCCGTACTGGCTAGCAGATTACTGATGTCATCATGACTCACTTCCAGCTCTTCTACTTTGCTGAGTAACTCGGCATTTGCTGTGTTGAGCTCCTCGTTCATCGACTGCAATTCTTCTTTCGATGTTTCGAGTTCCTCGTTAGCTGCTTGCAGCTCCTCATTCATCGACATCATTTCTTCGTTAGCCGATTTTAATTCTTCACGTGAACTTTCCATTTCATCGGCGTTGACTTGTAAATCCTTTCGAGCGGCTCTTAGTTCATATTCCAGCTGTTCAACAATTTGCAAATCCTTAATAGATTCAGCTTCCACAACCTGCGAGTCTTGACCAGCCTCATCAATACTACGCACTTCAATATCATTATCTTCGAAACTCAGTAATAACAAGTGGCTCGCTTGATTCGGGTCCGAGACAGGTCTTGCCGTAAGTGTACATCGCACATAATGACCAGCGCGCTGAACTCGGGCATTATGATCAACCACCGGCAGTAAGTCTTGCCTAGCCCGATGCACTAACGCTCGAATACGTGAGTTCAAACCTGTGCGCAGCAATGCCATTAAATCGTTGGTGGGTTCACCACTAGGCAAGTCCAAATAATTCATCGTCGGGCCATAAAACTGTAGAATTTGATAGTGCCGATTGATCAGCACAGAAGCCGGGGCATAATCGGCCAATAAGGTTTTCAGGGTTAAATTTGACAAATTACTCTCAGCGTTTCTGGAAGATGTGCTGCTGACTGTCGGCGTTAATTGCCTTGGTTGTGGCGAGCCTCCAATTTGAAAACCCACTACCCCGCGCTTGCCAGAATGCAACCGTTTGAATAGCCTCCATTTCTTTGACAATACTTTAAAATTTTCAGATTCCCTTCCCAGCGACTCCGACGGGCCGAGTAAGAGGTAAGCATTGTCTTCGAGTGCAAAATGAAACAGTTTGATAACTCGTTCTTGCATCTCTGGCTCTAAATATATCAGCAGGTTACGACAACTAATTAAATTCAGATGAGAAAACGGCGCATCTCTGATCACACTTTGGGAAGCAAACACCAAAGAATCGCGCAGCGCTTTACGAACTTGGAATTTGTCGTCACCCACTTTTTCAAAAAACTGATTCAGACGGTGCTCCGACACATCGGCGAGTAGGCTGCCTGTATATACACCTTGCCGCGCTACTGCCAGCGCTTGTTCATCTATGTCCGTAGCAAAAATTTGCACGTTTGGTGGTTTCTCTGCGTTCTTAAATTCTTCAAAAAACAACATAGCCAAAGAATAGGCTTCCTCGCCTGTGGAGCAGGCAGGAACCCAAATACGAATCGACTCACCGTCGGAATTCGCCGCTACCAGTTCCGGCACCACCCGTTGCTCCAATAAGTGAAATGCCTCAGGATCGCGAAAAAAAGCTGTTACTCCAATCAACAAGTCTTTATTGAGAACACTGACTTCTTCAGGATCATCGCGCAGCTGCTCCTGGTATTCATCCAATGTGTCGATTTGGCGCAGACCCATGCGCCGCTGGATGCGACGTATCAACATATTTTTTCGGTAGTTACGAAAGTCAAACTTAGTTCTGGAGCGCAATATATTTAAAACAGGATAAATATCTTCCGGGTCTATCGCTCCATTCTTGGACCGTTGAAGCTGGAAACGCCGAGCATAATCAATCAATACGGCGGGCATTTCGGCGGGAGCCAATACGCGGTCAACCAGTCCGGAATTGATCGCATTTTCTGGCATTTGCTGATATTCGCTGCTGTCGATACTCTGCGCCAGTACAATTCCACCGGCCAGCTTAATCTCACTGAGTCCTAACACCCCATGACTTCCAGTACCCGACAAAATAACACCCGCTACCCGCTCACCCTGATCTTCAGCTAGCGAAGAAAAAAATTGGTCAACTGCAGTCCAGCGATACGCAGGGCTGTCTGGCTCCAAAATCTGGAGGTCGCCATTAACGATACCTACTCCTTTACCGGGTGGCAAAACGTAAACGTGGTTTGCAAGTACCTTCTGTCCCTGCTTTATGGACAGAACAGGCATCGTAGTTTGTACGGCCAACAGCTCTGTCATCAAGCTTTTATGTTTCGGGTCCAGATGTGGCAACAACACGAAACCGATGCCTGATTCCGCAGGAGTATGAGATAAAAATTCTGTGAAGGCCGACAAACCACCGGCAGAAGCACCAATACCTACAATGAGTACGGGTTCTTCTTTATGCTCTCGTTTTGCTTTAGATTCATCTTGATTTTTTCGTGACATATTCCCTCGTCAACGCAAATAATTGAGTATTGATCTAACCACAACTCACTAACAAAACATGGATAAATAGGCCAAAGATTATAGACTAATAGACCTCAAAAAAAAGAAGCCATAGGTAAATAAACTGCTATTAACTCATCCGAATATAACTCGAACCCAAAATTGACGACAGTCAACAACTCACTCGATGTAATCGATTAGCATTAGTTCGCTATTTCTATTCACAGATGAAGACGATCTTGTCGCCAACATCTACAAAGACTGCGACCACTAACATGATAACTAATAGTTTTTGTAGAGAGACTATCGATGGCCACGACGTAATTATTCGCCCCTATGATAATGCCGGTGAGAGCGGCAACCGCAACCTGGCTCAAGAAAATCAAAAAAATGACGCGGTGATTGATCAGCGGTTGGACTTTGTCGCGGTAGCACATCGAAACTCAGATCAACAAACCATCGGCGTAGGGCATCTCAGCACTGATATCGATAACATGGCCAAGAACCTATCTATTACTGTTGCTAATCAATGGCAAGACCGTGGACTGGAAGCAGTACTCAGTCACAGCCTTCGGGAATTCGCGAAGGAACGTTGTGCAAAGTGGCGGAACAGAAGTAACAACAGGCTCAATCGGCAACTTGCGGTGCAGCTGGGATCAGTGGCAGACCCAGTAGCTAAGGACGTTCAGCTTGTTCTTTATCAATTACCGCCGCATATCCAAAAATCCGCTGTGACTTCTATTGCGTAGGCGCAATGTAGAAAGAAATCCTTTCACCATGACGATTAGCAAACACCCTATTGATCTTGGTGCATCGCAGAAGCCCTGAAAAACTCTCCGATTATATGCGATTTCGACGATGAGAAAGAGATGATAGATCCCGAAAGACCGAAAGAACGTGTTTGCTATTTCAACGACCAAACCTACATGCACGGCTCTCATATTAAAAGTTGCACCGTCCGCCTGAAATGTGATCGTGGTGTATGGGTAGAATTCGACATGCCGGAGGCGTTCTGATTGACGTTCTACAGCTATGGATTAGATATATGTCTCTATAAAACGTCCATTCTAACTGTGCATCAATGCTATCGCCATCGAGATGAGGAGAAACCATCCAAGCTCGAACGCAAGCCTATTAGTGGTGGCACTCATTATGTCGACATTGTTGCGCATAATACAATTCACCAATGGCTTGCATTACCTCTATTTTCGCTTTCAACTCTCCAACAAAATAACTGGAGTATTACTTGCGCCCACTTCAACAACTGACAAAAACAGTTTATTTTACTAGATAGAGCATGTAACGAACCCTATTTTTTCGGATTGATACGAGAAAACCATTTGAATAATTACTAGGGTAATTAGCAAAAATTATGGATCACACTAAAATCTACGAAATTACCGGTAGAGCGGACACACCTTCATGACAAAGATTATTACCCTTACCGTTAATCCTTCGATAGATACGAGTACCAGCGCAGAGGGAATACAGGCAACCCGTAAATTGAGATGTTCGTTGCCATTCCATCATGCAGGTGGAGGTGGTATCAATATTTCCAGGGCCATCAATAAACTAGGAGGCGAGTCACTATGTATTTATCTGGCGGGTGGGCCAACCGGGGATCATTTACAAACATTACTCTCTGCCGAATCGGTTAAACAGCAATGCGTGCCTATTAAGGAATGGACTCGAGAAAATATATCGGTGCTCGATACGTTTAGTAAAGAACAATACCGATTCGTTATGCCCGGTCCTCGTGTTACTAATGAAGAATCGCACCAGCTTTTAACATTACTGGAATCCACTCTGGAAGAAGGCGATTATTTGGTAGCTAGTGGCAGTTTGGCACCTGGAATCCCCTCTGATTTTTATGCGAAAGTGTCACTGCTATGCCAAAGAAAGAAAACGAAATATATTCTGGATAGCTCTGGCCATCCGTTTTTTCAAGGTGCAAACGCCGGCGCATTTTTACTCAAACCCAATTTGCTCGAACTTAGTACTTTGTGTGGTGTACGGTCGGTCTCGTCATTAGATATTGACCGTTTAGCAAAAAAATTTCTAGAAAAAAAAACCTGCGAAATTCTTGTTGTCTCGATGGGAGCAAAAGGGGCAATGTTAATAACCCCGAAAATAACGGAGTACATACCTGCACCCACGGTCGAGAAAAATAGTACAATTGGTGCCGGGGACAGCATGGTCGCTGGCATGGTTTTAGGGTTGCTGACTGGAAAAACCATTATTGAAATGGTCAGATACGGTGTGGCGTGCGGTACTGCTGCCACAATCAACTCAGGCACTCAGCTCTGCGCCAAAGAAGATGCTGACAAACTTTACCAGTGGATTAGCTCCCACCCAACGCCTTACAATAGCAGTGACTATGAAGATAAACTTTGAAAAACTGTTAGGAAAAAATGCCGACTACCTATTAAATCATAATTCGACCTGTATACCGAAGGAAAACCTTTTGTTACCTAGCAGGGATTTCATTGATCGGACGTTGTCCATATCAGATCGTTCTTTGATAGTATTGAACTGTTTGCAACAAATTTTTAATCATGGTCGCCTCGCGGGCAGCGGTTATTTGTCGGCTCTTCGGGTCTATCAAGGTTTGGAACATGCTGCGGGAGCAAGTTTTTCCAAAAAACGCAATTATTTCGATCGTGAGAATATTGTCAAAATTGCTATAGAAGGAGGTTGTAATGCCGTAGCGTCAACGCTTGGGATGCTTGGGACAGTGTCTAGAAAATAGGCCCATAAAATCCCGCTTTTGGTAAAGCTAAATCATAATGAGCTACTGAGCTACACAAACACTTTTGATCAAATCTGTTTCACTCAGGTTGAA
>JBLHNZ010000285.1:0-5598 GCA_047623245.1 Oceanicoccus sp.
TTGAAGATCTTAGGGACTTTAAACGACGAAAAATGTCCCCTAAAACACACGCAACGGCCGTGCGGGAATAACGGTAATTCCAGTGTCGAAACAAGGCGTCCGCATGCTTGAAAAATATCGCGGCGCAGGGACTCATCGGATATCACCGAATATTCATATACTTTCGATTTCACAGTGCGTCAACTATTGTTAAGGTAGCTGTATAAATTGACAGACACCTTTTCACAAAAACAACGAAGAAAAAATCATGCCTCAAACAGTCCCGCCATTGCTTACAATGATGCACGAGTTGCTCAGCGAAATTTCGGTTAGCTCCACATCGGCCCAATGGGATACCGGCAACCGACGAGTGATAGACAAACTGGCAGGTTGGTTAAGCACTTTGGGATTCAATTGCGAAGTATTGCCACTGCCAGGCAAAGAAAATAAGGCTAATTTGATCGCCACACTCGGCACTGGTTCAGGTGGCTTGGTGCTGTCGGGCCATACTGATACGGTTCCTTTCAATGAAAGCCGTTGGGCGATGAACCCCTTGGCACTCACCGAGCGCGATAACAAACTCTATGGTTTGGGATCCACAGATATGAAAGGGTTTTTTCCCATTGCCATCGAAGCGGCCAAGGACTTTCTCGACAGTCCATTAAAAGAGCCCCTGATTATTCTGGCAACGGCAGACGAAGAGAGCTCGATGGACGGCGCCCGTGCATTGGCAGCGCAAGGGTTTCCAAAAGCCCGATTTGCCGTCATTGGCGAACCCACCGAGTTAAAACCAATCAGAATGCACAAAGGCATTATGATGGAATCGATAACGGTGCAAGGACGGTCTGGCCATTCTTCCAATCCTGTCTTGGGCAATAACGCGATGGAAGCCATGCATGTTGTTATGGCCGACTTACTCGCCTTCAGGGCAGAAATGCAACAACAGTATGGTAACCCTGCCTTTGATGTGGCCGTTCCGACGCTTAATCTGGGATGCATACACGGTGGCGACAATCCCAATCGTATTTGCGGACAATGCGAACTCCATTTTGATTTGCGCGCTTTACCGGGAATGAAAAATGACGATTTACACTTTGAAATTTCGCAACGCTTAAAGCCTCTAGCCGAACAATTGAAAGTCAACATTAGCTTGCGATCACTGATCTCACACTTGGAACCCTTTGAGCAGCCGGCTGACTCTGAACTTGTCAAAGTCGCTGAAAGGCTTACGGGCTATGACGCCCAGGCCGTTGCCTTTGCGACAGAGGGTCCGCTGCTACAAAAACTCGGCATGCAAACCATTGTATTGGGGCCGGGCTCGATCGACCAAGCTCACCAACCCGATGAATTTATGGACCTAAATCAAGTAAACCCGGCCATTGATTTACTAAAGCAGCTAATTCGCCAATTTTGCTTGTAGTGCACCACCTCGGTATAAGTGAGTATTTCTATGCATGTTTGATGCGGCCTACCAGAGCGTCGAAGCTACCGTGGTCTTGCGCTTTATAAATGGACGATTTCAAACTTTGCACGGCCAAACTATCAAAACTGGCTAGCCTATCGGCTAATTTTCGGGCCTCGTTCAGTGTTTCAGCATCGTCGACGCAGCGAGTAGCTAGCCCTAAACGGACGAGATCCGCTCCGTAATGACGTTCACCCAACAGAGCTAACTCCAGAGCTTTCGCAGTCCCATATTTCAGAGTTAACCAGGCAACGTTAATGGGTGCAGCCATACCCAACTCCACTTCGGCAACGTGTAGAAAGGATTTTTCACCCACCACTAAAAAGTCACATGAAAAAGCCAGTGACGAACCACCCGCGATGGCAAAGCGTTCAAGTGCACCAATCACCGGTTTACGACAAGCATAAACGGCACTGTGAAAAGCCAACCAGTCATTGTGAAAATCTCCTAACCAATCAGGCTTAATCTCTGAGAAAAACGCTTTAACATCGAGACCCGCGCAAAAGCAGCCGCCTTCACCCCGAATAAGAATAGCGTGACACATTTCGTTATTGCTCAGCTCGTTTAGGCCGGAAAGCAATTGTTTAACCAATGGACCAATCAGTGAATTTTTCTGCTCGGGACGATTGAGAATCAATTCACCTCGATTACCAATTAACTCAACCCGAACGTAACTGACTTGTTTATCATCCATAATTTCCTCTCATTTTATTTTTCTGGGTACTATGTTGAAGAAAAAGTAACAATAGTTTATCACAATAGAAGTGGCGGGCAGCTGGGGTTTTGACTACCAATATACAATATTCAAGCTCCCCTTGCCCTTGTCTCGATTTATCCGCACAATAGCTGTTACTCCACTCATTGAATGAATAGTAATACCGTGAATATAGACAATCGTGAATACGTTAAATGGTTTCGTAACTCAGCACCTTACATCAACGCACACAGAGGGAAGACCTTTGTCTTGATGTTTGGCGGTGAAGCCGTGGAGCACCCAAACTTTCCCAACATCATTCACGATATAGCGTTGCTTAATAGTCTTGGTGTAAAGCTTGTACTGGTCTATGGCGCACGTCCGCAAATTGAAAAGCGGGCAAAACTTCGCGGGGTCGAAGCTCGCTTCTCCGATGATATTCGTATCACCGACGAACAAACCCTCGAATGTGTAAAAGATGCCGCAGGCTCTCTTCGCTCACATATCGAAGCGCTATTGACTATGGGGCTGGCGAATTCGCCGATGCATGGCGCACATATCCGCGTGTGTTCCGGAAACTTTGTAATGGCTAAGCCAATGGGGATTCGTGACGGAATTGACTACGAACATACTGGTATAGTTAGGCGAATTGATACGGAAGGTATTCGCAGGCATTTGTCGGAAGGAACCATCATATTATTGTCTCCCACCGGATATTCTCCAACAGGCGAAGTTTTTAACTTGTCGCTGGAAGACATCGCAACACAAACAGCTATACGCTTGAAAGCCGACAAACTGATTGTCCTCTCAAAAAATTCGGGTTTGTTCGATGACAGCAACAATCTTATTCCCAGTTGCGAAGTCAGTACTGTAAAGAGCCTCCTCCACCGTTCGAAAGACGCTCAGATAAAAAGCGAACTACGCGCAATTTCATCCAGCGGCGACGGTGGCGTTTCTCGCTGCCATTGTGTCAGCTTCACAGACGATGGCGCGTTATTGCAAGAATTGTTCACCCGTAAAGGGTCTGGAACGCTAATCGCAAAAGATCACAGCGAGCACTTACGTATTGCAACCATAGATGATGTTGGTGGCATTCTTGAGTTAATCGCACCCCTTGAAGCCGATGGCAGCCTCGTAAAACGTTCTCGTGAGTTGTTGGAAAATGAGATTAGTAAGTTTTCGGTAATGGAGTTTGAAGGCATGATTATCGCATGTGCAGCACTATACCCTTATACCGACCCAGATTGTGGTGAAATTGCTTGCGTTGCCACCAACCCCGACTATCGCGGCGAAGATCGCGGCGAAAGAATGCTCGCATCGCTGGAAGCTCGAGCGCGAAAAATGCACTTGGAAAGCGTTTTTGTTCTGACCACACAAACGGCTCATTGGTTTCTGGAACAAGGCTACAGCGAAGCTAGTCGAAATCAGCTTCCAGAGCAAAAACTGTATAATTTGCAAAGAAACTCTAAAGTTTTTATTAAGAAACTGGCTCAATAAATCACTCGAGTCTAAGCGCATGAAATTACGATTGTCGCCTGCAATTCGCCACCCAGAAGATCTGTTATAGAAACAGATCTTCTGGGTGGCCAGAGCGGTAATCCAACCCTGAGATCAATCTGCGAAACAATTTTTTCCGAAATCCTTCGGTCCATCTGAATGTATAAATAACTATGTATCTTCCCAAAGCCTTTAATATCGATGATCCTCAAAAAGTATTTTCGTTTATCGAAAATAACGCTTTCGGTCAGCTTATTTCTACCGTCGACGGAAGACTTTTTTCTACACATATACCTTTTCTGATAGCAGATGACCGCGTGACCATATCGGGTCACGTAGCCAAAAAAAACCCTCAGTGGGAACACATTCTGCAACAGGAAGTTTTGATTACACTACAAGGGCCACATGGCTATATTTCTCCATCGGCTTATATCTCACCGGGGGTACCGACATGGGATTACCAGACGGTACACATTTATGGTACTTGCCAAGTGTTTCACGAACCCGAACGATTAAGTAATTTGGTTGATAATTTGACCGAAAAATACGAAAGAGATCGAGATGCTCCTTGGACGCCGAACTACAATGAATCAATGCTAAAAGCTATCGTAGGTCTAGAAATCTCGATCACTGACATTCAATGCAAATACAAAGTGAGTCAAAATAGGTCGGTACAAGAGCGAGAGCAAGTGGCCGAGCAACTAGAGCGCAGTGGCTCTTTGCAGCTGGCCGAGGCGGTCCGTAATGAGTAGAAAATCCAACAACGGTTCTCCTCTACGCGAAACCAAACATTCCAGGGAACTTCTTTACACTTAATTACTCAAAGCGAAGTTACCACCTACGGATGAATAAAATTAATTTCGAATACGTATTTATGCCATTACAAAACGACAAAGCTCTTTCCAGAAAAACGAATTTCGGAGTATTTTAATGATAAGTAGGATTAATAAAATATGGAGGGAGAATCGATCTTTTGTGCTATTTCTTAGTTTAATGTTTATCTTTCGAAGTGCAATTGCCGACTGGAACGAAGTTCCTACGGGTTCGATGAAACCGACCATTCTTGAAGGCGACAGAATTTTTGTTAATAAGATGGCTTATGATATTCGTGTGCCTTTTACTCATATTCCCATTTATAAAATCGCGGATCCCGCCAGAGGCGACATCATTATATTTGACTCGGAAAAATCCGACAAGAGACTTGTAAAACGCGTTGTAGGTATACCCAACGACGTTGTTGAAATGCTCAACAACGTTCTTAAGATCAACGGAAGAGAGCTGGACTATCGAGGCTTGTCTCAGTCAAACTCCACGATAGACATGTTAGAAAACTTGATTGGAGTTGAACACAGAGTGAGAGTTAGCAAAGCCGGTTCTCGCTTGTCAAGTTTTAAGCCAGTCGTTGTTCCAGAAAACTTCTACTTGGCACTTGGAGATAATAGAGATAACAGTGCAGACTCCCGAGTCATTGGTATGGTTCCCAGGAATGAAATAGTCGGTCGGTCGTCAAGCGTCGTTTTATCACTTGATTATGACAATTATTACATCCCTCGATCTGGTAGATTTTTCGAGACATTGTAACTAGCAAAGGCCTGTGGCTCGGCTGGCGGCCAACATAGTAACCCTGCCCTTCCAAATACAGAATGGAAAAACATGACAATCTATATTTTGGTATTATTCACGGTATTTTGTAGCATTTTTTGCCACTACGTCGCAAAGAAACGAGGGGCTAGACCCGTTTTTTGGGCAGCCATCGGTGCGTTATTGGGCCCCTTTGCAATACCGTTTGTCTTTTTTTCTAAATCGCAAATAGTAAAAAATTCGGATGATGAAAAGATATATAGGGTGTAAGACGCTGCAACACGATTTCTCGGCCATCAAGATAAGAGAGGTAATATAAATCCATTTATTTCTACATTTTTTTATTCCAGTATTAATAACGGGAATTTTCTTTAGGAAGAACTGG
>JBLHNZ010000286.1:0-5589 GCA_047623245.1 Oceanicoccus sp.
ACCTTAATTTTATTCATTCGCCTACTGTCGTCAGGCACTTACCTTAGATAGTTTTCTTCGAAAGTGACATGACGTACTCCTACAAACTTCGCGTGTCGATTTAGCTCCGCCTGCAGTTTTGCCTGCTTTCGTTTCGAATAGGTCACGCCTTGCTCCAACCATAACCCTTTTACATGTAGCGCATTTTCTGTTCTGTCTGCCTTCATATCAATTCGACCAATGAGACGATCCTTTTCCATTAGCGGAAACACGTAGTAGCCATATTGACGCTTTGCTTCGGGAAAAAATATTTCAATACGATAATCGAAACCAAACAAGCGTAGTAACCGTTTTCTATCGCGAATTACCGGGTCAAATGGACTAAGTACCCGCAGCCGATCCGGCGCTTCTGGCAGAGTTAGCATTTCTTCCAACAGCGCTTGCCGGGCAAAAGCTTGACTTGTGGAGCCGTCGGCATTTTCTACCAACACCTCCACTAAACTTTTTCCTTTTTCTCCTTCACACCAGGCTTTTGCCTCTGCTGACTTTATCGATCCCCAATAGGCAGCTAGTTCTGTTGGACTGGAAAATCCAAGGCGATCCAGCGCCGTGTTGCACGACCAATGTACAAACGAACTCAGCGATTGTATTTTTTTCTTTCTGGTATCAGCCGGAATAACCCGAGAGGAAATATCATATACTTTTTGAAAACCATCGCGACGGGTGACAGAAAGATCACCCATTCGCCACAAAAACTCGAGTGCCGTTTTTGATGGATGCCATTCCCACCACCCATTTTTGCTGGCTTTGGGTTCGCTCGAATTGGCCTTGAAGTCCCGCGACATGGTTGGCCCGTTTTTTTTAACATGAGCCAAAACTTTTACTGTCATATCTTCGAAGCTGACTTCTACATCTTTTTCAAGAGCGGTTGGCCTGCTATCTCGCCATCGTTTTCGCAACCGTTTTTCTGCAAAATCGAATCGGCGCCGCCAGTGAGGATAAAATTCAGTCGGAATAACCGCGGCGTCATGAGTCCAGTGTTCAAACACATGACGATCTTCCTCATGGAGTTGCCGTAAATGTTCTGGTTGATAATTGTGATTGCGCGCAAACAAAATCATATGATGCGCCCGTTCAACGGTTCTAATGCTATCTAGCTGTACGAAGCCGAGTTGATGGATCAAACTTCTCAAGTCGGCTTTTGTCTGAGGCGCTGTTGGAGCATTACACAGGCCCTGGCGAGCCATAAATATTCGGCGAGCCTGCTCATTACTAATTAGCGGTTTCGCTACCGTCATAACTGCAACGGGGTCATAGAAATCGCAAACACCACTGAGCCCATCAATTTTGGAGTATTTCGTGTCACAACCATAATAGCCATGCGCTAGCCCTCAAGACTCAAACTCTCCGTTTACTGAGTCATCTTCTCTTCCGAGACAGAATAGCCAGCTTCTTTGGGTATGCACAACCAGCCGCCATCTTCTCGTTTTTCAATGTGGGGAAGAACAGTGACAATCTCTCTTTTCTGAGCCATTTCTATCGCGCTATCTACCGAATGGCTTTCACCCAACATTTCTATATTTAATCGGGTGGGAAATATGATCGTGCGCTTGCCTTCTTCGGCCTCTGCCAGCGCCGTTGCTGGCTGAATCCAAACAGAGTCGACAGATTCATGGCCATCGTGGAGCGCAACGTGATCACTAGGGGCTATCGCCAAATAGAAGTGAGTATCAAACCGTTTTGGCATCATTACAGGTGTTATCCAATGGGCAAATTTTTGTAGTAGCTCACAGGCTAGCACCAGGTTTTCTTTATCTAGAAACTGTTTGATGGTCATTTCGCCTTTCGCTAATGGCTCGCGATAATGCTCCAGCTGAGACAATCGCTCACCACTGATTAGATCATCTTGACCTTGCGGGCGAGCCAACAGAATACCGCACTCTTCAAAGGCTTCGCGAATAGCGCCAACGCGCAGTTCAAGTTCAATATCATCGAGCCCTGCAACACCGGTACATTGATTACGTACCGCGTCATCGCCGACGGCAACCTTGCCGCCGGGGAATACCAGTGCTCCCGAAGCAAAGTCTATTTGGTGATGACGTACCACCATAAAAACTTCCAGACCGTCACTTCCATCTCGTAACATTAGTATGGTTGCAGAGGGCACTGCGGGAGCGGTTGTTTTTACTTTTTTTTCTGTAGCATCGGACATAAATCGATCTCGTTCTATTATTAATTATTATTAGTATCAAGGAATCAAGTAGATAATACCAGCTCGATAAATCCCGTCATACCGACCGAACAACAGACCGTCTCGAGAAAACCAATCGGTAAAATAGGGCCCTAATCGACTGACGACACCGCTGTTATCTAGACCTCCGTCGCCTATTTAAAATTAGATGAGAAGAAAACTTTGATAACGACATGCAGTTTAATGAACATTATTTAATGAATCATATTTAATACAGTCTGCTCACCAGATGGCAACGAATACCGCATCATCCACTTTTTGCCCCGAATCCAGCCATTCGTTCTGTTGCATCTGGCCCTATACCGGGGCTTTCTTCACGCTCAAATAGTAATCCTTCTCTTAAGTGTTTTTGTTGGCCTGCCAAAATCAAAGATTTGTCGGCCCGAATCGTAAACCAGGAATTTTTTACGATGTCAAAAGCAAGCTTCATAGTTCTGTCATGCAGCTCATCCTCCGGGACACAATAATTGGCCAAACCGAGAACGACACTCTCACTACCGGTCACAATACGGCCGGTAAGCATCATTTCTTTCGCCTTCAATACACCGATACGCCGCGGCAAACGCTGACTCATACCCCAGGTAGGCGTTAGTGCCCATTTCCCATGCGTATCCGCAAATTTTGCCGAGTCCGCAGCGACTAACAGATCACAAGCGAGTGCCAGCTCCAAGGATCCTGTATAGCAATGCCCTTGTACCGACGCGATGACCGGTTGCGGCAACGATTCAATCGCATCCAATGTCTCTGCCTGAAAATGCCGTGAAGGTGGTTTATCTCCCTCTTGAATCGCTTTCAAATCATTACCCGCGGAAAATGAGCGCCCCTCGCCACGCAATACAACGCAAGCGATACTATCAATTTCATTAGCAATTTCGTCGATATGTGCGCGAAGCTCAACAAAGAGCGCAGGGCTCAGAGCGTTTAAGGCATTCGCCCTGTTCAATGTCAAAATAGCGACGCCGTCAATATCGTCTCTCAACACGAGTTTACTATCAGTCATAAATTCTCTCCCTCAATAAAGCAATTCAAGTTGTTTTGCTGTTCCAAGTACTAACCTAGCGTTACCGAAATTCCAAATTGACACAATATAAGCATTCAAAGGGCGCAGGTCGACCTCGAGAACCGTTTCTATCACATTACTTTACTGTAATTATGAAAACCACAGCAGCCAACTGCACTGAGCAGCTGCGCACACCGTCTTCGGGGCTCAATCAGGTCGCTGTAACGAGAGAAGGCTGATAACAGTATACATTTGTCACTAGGGTCACTATCCTCTATTTACGTTTTCGACAAATTCAACTTAACTTGTCTAACTTTTACGTCAACGACATCTATCACTACGAATTAAAGCACTGGAGAATCTATGACTGCGGCACTCGATGAAGTTCTTGAACTGTTGGATCTCGAGGCCATTGAGGTCAATTTGTTCCGTGGTCGCAGCCCCGAAACACGAACTCAACGAGTGTTCGGAGGACAAGTCATCGGACAGGCTCTCGTCGCCGCGTACCGTACTGTAGAAGACCGGTTTTGTCATTCTCTACACGCTTACTTTTTGCGACCCGGCGACCCGAAGGCCCCAATTCTCTACGAAGTAGACCGCAGTAGAGATGGCAAAAGTTTTACAACTCGCCGAGTCGTTGCCATTCAACATGGGCGCCCCATTTTTAACATGGCTGCTTCATTTCAAGTTTTTGAAGAAGGGCTTGAACATCAAATCGATATGCCAGACGTTCCCGGGCCTGAAACCTTAAAGACTGACAGTGAGTTAATGCAGGAAATTGCCCACAAACTACCAGAACATATACGGCCTTACGTTTTAGGCGATCGCCCAATTGAACGCCGACCTATCAATCCGAAATCTGTTTTCAATTCCACCAAAATGGAGCCTTATCAAAATATCTGGATCAAAGCGAACGGTACACTTCCCGATGACGTACCCCTGCACCAATGCGTGCTCGCTTACGCCTCTGACATGACACTACACGATACCGCCACGCTGCCTCATGGAGTGAATGGCTGGGAAGAGAATTTACAAATGGCCAGCCTCGACCATTGCATGTGGTTTCACCGTCCCTTTCGCGCCGACGAGTATCTGATGTATGCACACGATAGCCCATCAACCCAAAACGCGCGCGGTTTAAGTCGAGGTAGTATTTACTCAAGAGACGGAGTTCTGGTTTGTTCTGTCGCTCAGGAAGGGTTGCTGCGGTTGCATGAATAGGGAGGACCAGCAACATCACTGGCTGAAAATTCGATTTTAAGACAAGTAATTAGCGCCGACAGTAAAAAAATACAAGTGAAAAGCGCTTCAATACTGACATGCTGCCGTCGAAACTCTACCTGAACGATTTCGAATCGGACGACAGACATAACGGCACTATATTCAGAAACGCGGCCTGAAAAGATCGTATGTCTCTTCAGGCAACGGCTTCTAAGATCTATTCTTAACCTCGACCTGCCCTAATCAAGCCACCACCATCGAGAGGAATAATATTGCCTGTCATGTAGGCACCAGCTCGCGAAGACAAACAGATGGCCAAGCCAGCAGCATCTTCAGGACTCCCGATTCTACCTAAAGGCACGGTCTCTTCTATGGCTTTTCTCGCCTCGTCATTATCGGTAATAAAAGCCATCATTTTCGAGGGAAAAGGACCCGGTGCAATACAATTCACAGTCACTCTATCTTTAGCGAAAATTGCGGCCCAATTACGCGTCATTTGATGCAGTGCTGCCTTGCTCGCACCGTAGGAAAAAGCTTCGCCGCCAGTACCAAAAGCCGCGACCGACCCGATATTGATAATGCGCGACGGATCTTCATCGCTAGCTGCTAATTTCAATAAAGGCATAAGTTCTCGCGTTAGAAAAAACGGACCTTTGACGTTTATATCGAGTATTTTATCCCATCCAGAAACCGGAAACTCCTCAAATTCTGCACCCCAGGTTGCACCGGCATTATTTACCAGAATGTCCAGTTTCCCTTCCTTTGCTTTGACGGCATCGCCCAGTAATTTGGCTCCATTTTCGGTTGATAAGTCGGCGGGAATAGAAATACACTCCCCCACTTTGGACAGTTCTGCCGCAGCGGCATCACAATCAGCTGCTTTTCGGGAGGCGATGTAGACCTTAGCGCCCGCCTCTACAAAACCTTGGGCAATCATATAACCGATACCTCGTGACCCACCCGTAACAACGGCAACCTTATCTTTAATGTCAAATAGATTATTCATAGTCTCCCCTTTGTGACTAACTAGTGCCCATCAAGAAATGGGCGTTTTTTAACGGTGTCGTTGCGAGCAATAGCTCGGCAATCTCCTGCAGGCAGCTCCAATGCAGGTATGAACTACACTCTGCGCCATCAG
>JBLHNZ010000287.1:0-5585 GCA_047623245.1 Oceanicoccus sp.
TAAATAGTTTAAATAGTTTAAATAGTTTTAGGTGGTGAAGCGGTAACCGTTTTTGTGAGTTTTTTGACTCTAATTGTAAGAAGAAAAACGACACATTAGTCGATTAACGAACGTAAAGTACTTTCGGCAAAAAAGGGGACAGAGTGCAGAGTTTAGATTTACAGGTCATTGGTCAATTATGTCGCTGGCTAGAACAGGGCGATGAAGTTTGGTTTTGCACGGTTATAGAAACCTGGGGCTCTTCTCCCCGCCGCCCTGGGAGTTTGATGGTTTTCCACCCATCAGGGGTGATGGTGGGAAGTTTGTCTGGAGGATGTGTCGAGGACGATTTGCTAGAACAGCTCCAGAAAGGAGAGCTTGCTGCGAAAGTCTCAGAGTATAAACTCTATGGCGAAACCCAAGAGGAGATAGAGCGATTTAAACTCCCGTGCGGGGGTACGCTGGGCGTTTTGATCGAGCCCATTGGTCCGAATGATGTGCAGATATTTAGGGATATAGAATTTGCATTGAAGCGCCGTTTCAATGTACTTCGGCATGTTGTCTGGGGCAGCGGAAACTCTATAAATGAATGTGATCAGCAAGTCGATATTAGTAAACTCCATCCGTGTATAGAGTTCGAAAAAGATTCTGATAGCCATCCCTCTAGCCTGAAGCATGTGTACGGACCGGAAACGCATTTGTTTATTATTGGCATTTCGGAAGTGAGTAGAGCGTTGGCTCAGTTCGCGCTTGCGGCGGCCTACAAGGTAACGGTTTGTGATCCACGTGAAGAGTTGGCTGAACAGTGGGATGTTGAAAATACGCGATTGATCATAGATATGCCCGATGACGCGATTAGAGCAAATCTGTTAGATAACATCAATACTGATACCTCTTCTAAAGGTACCGGTGTTCGAGCCATAGCCGAGAGTACAATTGACGCACATAGTGCTATTGTAGCCGTTACTCACGATCCGCGTATTGACGATATGGGATTGATGGAAGCTTTCAGTTCTTCGGCATTTTACATTGGCGCGATGGGGTCTATAGGTTCCTCGAAAAATCGTCGAGAGCGGTTGCGGCAACTGGATATCCCCGAAGATCAATTGTCACGCCTTCACGCTCCAATTGGGATCGAGATTGGTAGTAAAACACCCGTGGAAATTGCTATATCAATCATGGCGGAATTAATCAGTGAACGCGCAAAACAGCAAAAACAATCGGTCGGAAAGTGAAAAACCTGTCCGAAATAAGTCAACCTGTTGTCGCCATTGTATTGGCCGCCGGGTCTAGCCGGCGCTTTGGTTCTGACAAGCGGCTGCACGTCATTGAGGGAGTCAATTTATTGCAGCGCTCGCTCTCCAAACCGCTCGCCATGAACATACCAACTCTCGTTGTGCTCCGTCCATCCGATAAGGGAAATGTAAGCGACTTGTTAGGTAGCTATCTAAAGGATCCCAGAGTTGAATTACTGTTTGCCGCTGATGCCGATAGAGGCATGGGGCATTCATTAGCCTGTGCAGCTCGTTATTTGGTCGATGACTGTACTGAAAAACGCAACCCCAATTTCCGCGAAATGATAGCAGCGTTAGTTCTGTTGGCTGATATGCCGTGGATTAAGCTAGAGTCTATAGCAAATATAGTAGGTGCTTATTCGGAAAAAAAAATAGTCATACCAACCTACAAAAATGAATGGGGACATCCCATATTGTTTTCACGGCGTTGGTTTGATGACTTGGAAAAACTGAGCGGCGACCGAGGCGCGAAACATCTATTACAAGCTAATCGAGATGCACTCATTGAACTACAAGTAGGCGACGAAGGCATTTTTCGAGACGTCGACGTCGCTCCGGACTAACGAAATGTGTGTGTGTAAGTTTGCGGAAAAGCTTGTTACTAAGTTGCTAGGCTTGTTTAGACACATAATCGCCAATTAAAAAAAACGTAAATTATCAAGGCCTGTAGCGATGCTTCCAAATACTTCAATTACAGATAAAACATGGTTAAGTGAATTAGAAAGCGAGTTTGACCTGCGCTATATGAAGGAGCTATTAGATTTTCTTGAGTCAGAAAAGCGGCTAGGAAAAACAATTTATCCTGAAAGCGAGTTCTGGTTTAACGCTTTTAATAACACGCCATTTGATCAGGTAAGAGCTGTTATCATTGGTCAAGATCCTTATCATGGTTCTAAACAAGCGCATGGGCTGTGTTTTTCCGTCCAGGAAGAAATGAAGATTCCACCATCTCTAAGAAATATTTTTAAAGAAATTGAACGGGACTTAGGCACCGAGGCGCCGTTACATGGTTGCTTGAGAAGCTGGGCTAGGCAAGGCGTTTTCTTACTAAATGCGACTTTGACTGTCGAGCATGGTCTAGCGGGGTCCCACCAAGGAAAAGGCTGGGAGAAGTTTACGGATGTTGCCATTCAGCGGTTAAGTGACCATAGGGACGGTATCGTTTTTCTCTTATGGGGCAGTTATGCTCAGAAGAAGGGACGTTATATCGATGGTGATAAGCATTTGGTACTTAACGCTCCTCATCCTTCGCCCTTGTCGGCGCATAGAGGTTTTATCGGGTGCAATCATTTTTCCCAAATTAACCAATACCTCCAGAAAAAGGGTGAAAAGGTTATTGATTGGAGGGTTTCCTAAGCATTCTACATGAAGGGGTACGTGCGTTTACTGCAAAAAAGCCATCGCAGCTTCCATATCTTCTGACAAATCCTCCGCTTCATGGGAACTAATTTCGTGAGACAGTCCCAAGCGATCAAAGGCGCTAATAGTGCTCCAATCCATTTTTGTTAAAGGGTGATCACTTCCAACATAGCTTTGTAGATTGGCAACTAATACGACATCTGCATAGTCGACAGCGTCGACAACGCGATCGAAACGCAAGTGTTCTTGCGGAACCAACTGCAGTGCGGTCGGAAAATCCCAAACTTCAAGTATTTTCCTGCCAATTGCCGGATGGGCAACCTCGATTAGTTTTTCCAAGACAGCAGGGTTTTTTAGAAGTTTGCGGTGGTCTTCGGCAAAGGTGAGAATAGGTAAAACGCCGATTTTATGTACTAGGCCCCCAAGCGTAGCTTGGTCGGGTTTCAATTTACTATAGTTTTTTGCAATTACATGGCTGATACCAGCCACTTCTGTACTACGCGACCAGGTTTCTCGCAATAATTTATCAACGACGTCAGAAGTTGCCTGAAACATTTGTTCCATGGCTAAGCCTGTTGCCAGATTTGCGGTGTAGTCAATGCCTAAACGACTAACAGCCATTTTTAAGTCTTCGATTTCACGGGAAGCCCTTAACAGAGGGCTATTGGTCACTTTTATTATACGAGCAGTCAGTGCAGGGTCTTGTGCAATGACATCGGATAGTTTCTGAATATTTACGTTTTCATCCTGAGATGCTTCTCGAACTTTCAAAGCCACTTCCGGCAAAGTGGGCAATACCAATTGGTTGCTCTCAATTGCAGTGATTATTCTTTGTTTTATTTGTTCAATAACTTCGCTCATTAGCAGCCTTATAATGTTTTAATGACGTTGTGAGTCTAGATTTATATAGCATAGGGCAAAGTAAGTATCTTTGCGTTTCTTATTCCCGATTCATTGCCGCCTTCAGTACTTCGATCGGTACTCTTTTTATCAGTATGGGTAAAAACATCGTTGTTCGTTACGTGTTTTTCAGTGATAACCGCCAAGGCCTCGGATCCCTGATTATCTATATTAACTATATTGACAATCTTTCCGATACTTTGCTGTCCATTCTCCGAGTATAAATCATCACCTGGAAGGAGCAAATCCTTATCCAAATAAATATGATACATATGCTTTTTCAGCTTGCCTTTGTATTGCATTCTTGCAACGACTTCCTGTCCGGTGTAACAACCTTTTGTAAAACTAATGGCCTCTGTGGTGTGGTAATTGAGCATTTGGGGGATAAAGCTTTCTGTTGTTTCACAATCGACCTCTCCTAAGCCTAGGCGAATAGTCAACAGCTCCCACGTTTTTGATCCTTGCAAAGAGAAATTTCTAGATAGCTGAGGCCACAAATCTTCCAGTGCGTCTAACTTTATCCAGCATTCAAAGCAACTGCCTTCTTCGTCTAATTGCACTGCGATATGTCCGTCCTTGACAATTGTCCCGAGTTTTTCATTTGGCACACCAAGGAAAATACGTTCTATCGTCTCCGAGGATTTTGTACCCGATAGACCAATAGCGAGATAGTCGTTGCTGGCGTTCGTTTGTTTGGCTTTCGAAAATACAATATATTTGGAGAGTGCTGATTCTGTAACGTCTACCAATTTATGGCGCATTCGCAGTATGAAGTTTTCTTCGTGGGTACTGCCTATTAGGAAGCTACTTATTACTCTTCCTTTAGGTGAGCAGCAAGCTCCCCGTTTTCCGTGACTGGCGTCGATTTCTGCGATATTGCAGGTCGTTTGGCCCTGCAAAAATTTACTGGTGTCTGGGCCGTCTATTGCCAAAAACCCATAGTGTGTTAGTGGCGAGATGAAGTTTTCTTCGGGTTCAGTCGTAGCGGCATAATCAGCAGTGTGAAAGGAACAATGATTACGTTCGTCGAGATGTGCTTCGATCGATGTGAGAAAAGTTGTTAGTTTACTGGTCATAGTCATTAATTTGCCGCCGGTGGTTTTTGCCTATGTTATGCGTTTGTTTGCGCCTTGTCAGCAATAGCAAAGGGATCTTCGTATCCGCGTTACGAATTAGTCGTTATAATGGCCGGATTATTGGCCCTAGAAGATTAATTAATATGATTTCTGTCCCTGAATATAATAGGATTTGCTGGGCTAGCCGCCGCGGCATGCTCGAGTTAGATCTTATTTTAGTGCCGTTCGTCGAAAACTGTTTTTTGAAGTTGCCGGATGAAAATCAGCAGCGCTACGTGCAATTACTAGAAAGTGACGATACTGATCTATTTTCGTGGTTTTTAGGTAGGCAATCTCCCGAAAACCCGGAGTTCATAAATATTGTTGAACTTATTGTTTCGTTCTCTAAAAGTAGTGCGAATGCGGATGAGTTTATCGCAGAAAGGTTTTCTTGAACTGGGTCCAGCGGGACTGTCATGGTAACCCTTTCCATTTTGTGAGGTCTTATTGCTAGCTTAAACTTTCCGCTTTATGATGTGCTCAAGGATTGAGGGACCTAACGATGAATAATTTGTCGTTTACAATGCAATTGTCTGCTTCTAGATATTTGTCGTTTTATTTTGTGCTTATGCACTTGGCGTTAGTGTCTATTGTGTTTATATTTGCTGTCTCGACCCCGATAACACAACTAATAGTAGTTACAGTAGTCGTTCATTGGGCATATTGCCGGTGGCGCTACACCGACGATACAGGTCCCTATTGGGTGAGCCGCGTTTTATACAATCATGAGAATTGGTCACTTACAGTAAATAATGAACTTATTGCCGTCACTTTAATGCAGGCCACTGTTTGGAGTCGGTTAGTGGTAATGGGGTTCAAAGGCGAGAACCCCTCTCGGAATTATACCGTTTTAGTTTTTCCTGATTCTGCGAATACTGAACTTCGTCGGCAGTTACGAGTAATAATAGCCAATCTGCCGGTATGGAAGAGTCAGTAG
>JBLHNZ010000288.1:0-5580 GCA_047623245.1 Oceanicoccus sp.
GATTCAACTTCACGTACGATTTGTGAATGAGGTTGACTCATCAGTTCCGCTATCTCGTCGATTATTTCTCTGATCGTCCAACCCTCGTCCAGTAACTCGATGATTGTTCGTGCCGAATTGTTTAGTTGAATAGGGCCTTCTTGCGTTCCAGTTAGATAGTGGATCTCGGACTGCATACTAATCTTGATGTTTTCACCAAGTACATATCTACGAGGTCGTAGCTCATCGTACTGCCCAGACAAATGGGACTCTACATAGCGATACATTTTGCATAGTTTGTGCTCTATATCTATGCGATTTCCACAAAAGTGCACGAACTTTCCCTTCTGCCTTAGTGGTTCACCCGGTCTTACAAAAGCAAGATCGTAGTTCGTGCTGTTTATAACACGCTGGTTTAGTTTGCCATGAATAGGGAAGTAGTGATTAAAGGCGGACTGATCCCAGGACGGCGAAATTGGTGCCGTTAGCGCTATTTTCAGCACCTCTCCAAAATCGTGAGCCATTTTTTTTGAAGGGCGAAAAAAATAGAAGCCAGCGTTGAACGGGTATATTTTCTTTGACTCTAGTGCTGCTAATTGTTGATCATCAAAGCGCTTACCATCAATCCCCCAATATGGATATTTGAAGTTATCAATATCGCCTTCTTTACAAACGTAAAGCGTGTCGCTGGTAACTTCTATTGAAAAATATTGGGCGACGTCAATATCCGCAATAATATCGACATCAAGATACATGATAGAGTTATAACCCCATAATGCCTTGTCATCTAGCACTTTCAAGCACCTCGTCGCCACCTCAAGTTGTGATTCAGAGTCAGAAAAAACCCTACAATTAAAACCATTTTTCGAAAGCTGTGGAACGAGTTTTTCATCACACAACGCAAGCAGATCAAATCCCACACTTGAGGTTTCTTTAAGTGATTTAGCAGATAGAATCGCAGCATCAGCGTACGCTTGGTCGCCTCCAACCGTATAATAAACCAGAAACTCTGACCCAGCGGGGGTAGCATTTAAAGGAGTTTTAATTGAAACGAAGGTATCTATTTCAGACTTCAGGTTTCTTGCATTTGATTTTTTTATTTTGAGCCAATCAGAGAAGATGATGACTTGATCATTGGTCGTACAAGCTGCAAGCTGAGTTCCATCTGCGCTAAAGCTAACCCCTTTTACTTCAACACCTAAGTTTCCGACAATGATGCTGGGTAACTGGCGAATCATATCTTTTGGCTCTGCAGTAGGTTGCCATTGATATAGATCAATTTTATTTTTTTCACCAGCGATTGCAAAATATTGATTATCAGGATGAAAACTAATTGAATGTAAGCTGGAGTCACTTACTTCAAACATGACTATAGGGGTTGGATAAATACCTAAACGAGAATTGGGGCGGGATCTGAATACCGAGATGCCATGTTTTCCTTGCGGATTTTCTGTTAAATAATATCGTTTGTGTAGAACAACTAAAAAGTTCCCATCTGTTGAAAAACTTAATCCGTGCGGTGCGGCCATGCCATTCTGTACTAGTTCGTGCTCACTTATTACTTGTTTTGGTCTCAAATTAAGGGTGCATTCGGAAGCGACGTCAGGTACTTTAAATATCGAAATTCCAGTTGTTTGTCGGTTGGCTACGGCAAGCTGCTGGCCACGAGGGTCAAAAGACACTGAGGCTGGAAAGTTTAAATCAGTCTTACTACCCTTTATTAAAACCTTATGGCTTATGCTATCGAGCGGATGCTGAGGCTCGCTTTTATGGAATATTGATAAGGAATGATCTTCTCTTGCGACTGCAGCAAGCATTGTGCCACAAGGAGAAAAATCAATATCATGGACATAACCCAAGCATGCGTCTTGTAGAGTTAGGTAAGGTTTACTTTCAATCCTCGGCTCAAAATTATTCTTATAGAACGAAATTGAATTGTCGCCAGAGTTCGCAATCACAGCGCATGTATTATCATGAGCATAGCTGATGCTTTCAGGTCTATTTAGCCCGCAATTAGGGCCAGTAAAAATTTGATCAACCGTTGGACTCTCGGAAGACAGTTGGGTGGTATCGTTTATCGGTGTATTCAATGTTAGCTACTTAGCTTGGCGTTATAATCTGCGGTAATCAATCAAAAATTCAGATGTAAGAGCTGTCATGATTGAGAACAACGTTGACTGTGTGAATGTCTGAATATTGTGTTGATAGTAACCGACCTGTACAAGGCTGGTTTAGTTACACACTTTGAATTGAGAGTTTTCGTACTCGTTTGGAGTTAGATAGGCTAGTGTTGCATGTCACCTACTCCCATTGTAGCAGTAATCAAAAGGGTCAGACTCGATTGACTCAATGATTGCAAGGAGCAGCCGTCGAGCTTTACTTTTCAATCGGGCAGAAACATACGGTGATCTCAACCGGTCGACGCAACACATGCGTTAAAACGTTCTGCTGGTGTCTCAAAGTCTAACGTTTTTCTCGGTCTTTCGTTAAGCCTTCGCGCCACCTTATTTAATTGCGCTTGTGAATGGGGTTTCAGATCAGTCCCTTTTGGAAACTACTGTATTAACAGTCGATTAGTATTTTCATTTGAGCCGCGTTGCCAAGGGCTATGTGGTTCGTAGAAGTACGCCTGTATATCCGTCGCCAGAGTAAACTTTTTATGACCGGCTAACTCTGATCCGCGATCCCAGGTAAGGGACTTATATAGTTCGCTAGGCAATTTTTGAGATTGCTTTATCAGTGCTTTAACAACTGTGTCTGAGGAACTATTTTCTACTTTTACTAGCATCACATAGCGAGAATGCCTCTCGACCAATGTGGCGATATGACTATTGTCCGACCCAGCAATTAAGTCGCCTTCCCAGTGGCCAGGAACCGCATGATCTTCTACTGAAGCGGGACGTTCTCTTATAGAAACGGCATCGACTATTCCTCCCAAACCTTTACCTTTTTGAGTAGCGTGACGAGAGCGATGCATCACCCTATGGCTTCTCAAACACGCCAACAGCTCTTTCTTTAGTCTGTATAAACAGGCTTTTGTATATTATTTCGTGTGACACGTGATAGCTCTTGTCGTGAGGATATTCTCTCTTTAACCAACCAGATATCTGTTCTGGCGACCATTCACATTTTAGCTTTTCGCTGATTACTCGTATCAACTTTAATTCACCAGCTAGTTTGCAGGCCTTGGGACGTAACGTTCGTTGCCATGCCATTTCATCTGCCGCCGCCGCACGATAGCAATCCCGTCCTTCATTTCGTTTAACTTCACGGCAGACAGTAGATGGCGATCGTTGAATCTGAGTTGCAACGGTTCTCAGCGATTGTCCCATCGCAAGCCCTCTTGAGATGAGTTCTCTTTTCGCTAACGTGAGTGATACAACTGATCGTTTTCTGTTGCGAGGACGAATGCCGCCAGCTCCTTGTATTATATTCTGGATCGATGAATCTCCGCGATCAAACAGCCTGCCTATGTCATGCAAAGAATCGCCTTTCTTCGAGCGATCCCACATCAACGCCTTATCCTTTTCTGAATAATATATTCGACTTCGTTGTTTCATTTCTACACTCCTTCTTTTAAACTAAGAAAAAGGTGTTGCGTCGACAAGTTGAATTCGCGACTCAAAGCAGACAGTCAGACTCACTTTCGTCGGCAGTATGCACAGGAGTAATAGACAAAAATGATTTGCAATCAATTGATTAACTCCAAATTCGATAGTTTCGGTTTGGGTGATAATAGGATCCTCTTGTTATTGGTGCTGTTAGGTGGACGTCGAGGACTGTGCGATTTCAGACTTTGAACTCAACACTGTAATCGTCTCGATTCTGATTGCATTCGCGCTCTCGGAAATTCTCTCGTCTTGGGGCCGCATCGTCCAGTCGCGCGACCGCGTCGTAAGGCCCGGTCTCTATTTGGCTGGCTCCGGCTGGATATTCTTAAGCCTTATTCTTCATTGGCTGGGCGTCTCGGTGTTTCGGGATTTGGAGTTCGAACGAATCTACCAGAGCCTCCTTTTCTTCTTTCCATCGATACTTGCGGCCGCTGCGGCTTTCATACTGACCCCGACTCTGCCTGAGGATGGCCGAATCGATCTTGAAGAGCACTACTTCTCGGTTGCACCCTGGGCATTCGGGTGCGCGGCGGCATACACGACAATTGCGTACGTCTCCGATTTTCTGGTGCCCGGGGAGCAAACGACGCCTGCTCTCATTTCGCTGACGCTGACTACGGGTCTTCTTGTGTTGGCCACTACCAAGCGACCCAAATTGCACGGATTGGTTCTGTCAGTCTTAGGCGCGATTCTTCTCACGAGCGTAGTCTTCGGGACCAGGTAGACGTTCTCATCTGTCTAATGTTTATATAATAGTGATTGAACGTGCCTAACAAAGCTGTCTATAGGACTTTTTTTTTCCTTTGCGGTGACTGCGCCACTATATCGCAAAACTCCACTTAACATTAACGCCTCATAAATAGCGGGGTCAGGTCTTGCTTCTTGTATTTATGACTCGCCGACTCACGGTAGCATAATGCAATCCAAAGTAGTCTCCTATTTCCTTAAGAGTGTATCCGCCGCACGCATAAGCAGCTTCAATTGCCTCATTTCGATCATACTTAGCATCATATTCATCTAGGCTGGCCGGAATACCACGGCGCTAAGAACTAGGCACCTCAGACAGATCCTTATCCCCACCTATCAACGCATCCATTCGCTTAACAAATAAATCATTTCCTAGATAGACTTGGTTACGGAGGTCTTTCCACGGTGACGGTAGATTTTTTCCTCGCGTCACAAACTGCTTATAACCCTCTATGGCTCTGCCCTTATTTTGTGCAAATGCGGCTAATCGCCAATCCGTATTCAAAAATGCTGGATTTGCGATGTTAATATATGGGGGGCTGCCTCCTACACTTAAGTGCCACACTGATACTCTCAGTTTTTTGAATCTAAATATCAGCATTTGGCCGATTGTCAGGTACCCGGCGAATGCTCATAATGGCTTGGCGTAAGCTTTGATTTCGACCTTCTAATTTAGAGTCAGGCGACCTAACTAAAATTTTAGTTAGCAATAAAACTCAAGTTTCAAGACCTGAGCCCCTATGCAGTTTGCTTTAGTTTGCATTACGCTACCGTGAGTCGGCGAGTCATAAATACAAGAACCTAGACCTGACCCCCCGATCCCGTAATGAAGAAGAATACTTGCTAAAAGCCTTAGATCAATACGGTAATCGCATTTTTGGGTGGATTGTGTGAGTGGTTTTACATGCGGCCAGCCAACTCCGATTTAGTGTTTTACTGAAATTCAGACCGAGACTATAAGCGCCGGGCAAAGCATGGCGAAAAACCTTAGTCAAAGTATTAATGTCGGGTTTACGCATACACGATCGACATAATGAAGCCACTCGCCGATTTGTCGAGGCGGGCCTGTCAGATCAAGTGGCCGCACAAGATGGTGGTTATTTTGCACTGCCGTTTAGAACTTTAGGAAAGGCGACTTCTCTAGAAGTCAGCGCCGATGGTGATTCCATAGTCACGCGGTGCACGCGCTCCTCCGAACGTAAATAAACCGGCGACCGATACGGCCGAATTAATGCCTGTTTCA
>JBLHNZ010000289.1:0-5579 GCA_047623245.1 Oceanicoccus sp.
TTTAGACCAGTCACTGGGGTAGGCGTCCTAATATTTTCTTTAATGGTGCGGCCAGGACGAATAATGTTATGTTTCACGAGCACCTTCAGTTTGTATTGGGACGCATTGCAGGTGGATATAAAGTGTCTGGAGTGAATATTTAACCCCTAGTAATATCCGGTTATTTAAATCCCCTTTTTTGTTATCTCCTAAATTGTAGTCTAGTGCTTCTTGAGCGCATAGTCGTTACAATGAGTTATTTTGGTCAGAGTCTACATCATTAATGCTGAGCAGGGGCACGTTTTCTTGAGCGTCTTGTCCCTGAATAAGAGCGTTCACCTCTGTTCCTTTTTACTACGTCAATCACACTGATTTGCAGCGAGGCCACGACACTTTGGACGCGATAAAATTGCTTTATGAACGAAACTCCGCAGCTAAGCTATGCGATCCCGCGCCGTCAGGTGAAGTATTGACCACCATATTGAAAGCCGGTCTTCGAGCGCCAGATCATGCGCGCTTAACTCCCTGGCGTTTCCTAACCATTGAAGGGAGTGCTCGGGAACAATTAGGTCAGCTATTTGCCGAGTCGGCGCAAGCGCTGGCAGCATCAAGTGGCTTAGCCACACCTACCGAAAGCGAATTAGGCAGGCTTAGCCGCAAACCTTTACGAGCCCCTCTTATTATAGTCGTGATCGCTGCGGTTAAAGATCATCCTAAAGTTCCCCCATTAGAGCAAGTCCTATCGGCCGGGTGTGCAGCTCACGCAATTCTATTGGCTGCTCATGCATTAGGTTATGCCGGTATTTGGCGTACTGGTAGTAACGCTTACGACAAGCGTGTGATGGATGGCTTGGGCTTGTCTCGTTCTGACGTTATCGTTGGGTTTATTTACATGGGGACAAAAGAGGGGCGTGCCAAGTCATTACCTGAGTTGTCTATTGATGATTATCACCAGACTTGGGCTGCCATTTCAGAGGTGGAGTAAGTATTAACAACTATTGATTGACGCCTGTTTTTATCGCATCATCGCTGGGCTTTAACTAAATTCGTTTTGGTGTTGTGGGCGAAACCCTCAGTGGGTAGTCACTCGGCGAAAAACGCTAACTCAGTGCAAGCGCCTACTATATCTGTTAGTGTTGGTTGTTTTGCGGCGGTAGCTGGTTGCGGTAGGCAGTCGCGACAATTATAGACGCTAAGCCTGTCATGCTATTGTTTACGCAGCTTTAAATACCACCCTTTAGACTCGTGAGCCCTTACTGATAGCGGTTTTGGTCGAGCAAAGAACTTAGGGCTTTCGCGACCTACATGAATTCATCGAAGCCAAAAAATAGACTCGTCCGAGAGATACTAAGTAACACACCGTTGTGGATTATTTTGAAAGCTCTCGGGTTTCTCATTGTCGCTGTTGCGATATACATCTCGCTCGATATGAAGCTTACCAGTGGCGATACTCAGAAGCTGCTTTTCGAGGGAAGAAATTTCACTCTGCAACCTTTCAGTCTTATGGATGCCCATAACGTTTGTGAATTAGAGTCCAAAGAAAAGTTGGGTGAGTCATTGCTTCGTTACACCATGAATCCATTATCGACGCGCTATCAAGAAAAGAAAAAAAACTATTTTGTTGTATTGAATGCGGACATTGGCACCATTGATCTATGGGAAGAAATTATGATTTTCTGTGTTGTTGACCCAAATTCCCAGTCTGTTAGTAATATCAAGATCGTCCATGACACCGATACTTCCATTTTCTTAAAGGCGAAGAACATCTTTAAAAAAATGGTTGATTGACGGGCCCGATAGAGAAGAGCGTTGAGGTGCCGGCCTTGAAACTATTTACAGCTCATGAAGCTATAATTTAAGAGAATTTCATTTGTTTTGTGTGATGTTTAAAGGTAGTGTGCGAGTCGAAGTATTACTTGCCAGGTCGTCATTGTCTAAAAAGAAAGCCATAACTAGATAAGACGAGATCATTTTTACAAAAACTTAATTGAGAATTATGGTTATTCGAAAGTTTTCGAAAACAATCTTTGTGACACCTATCATTAGTTCGGTGCTCGGTTTTTTGTCGTTGGCGATAATGACGCTTATTGGCTGGCGTATCGAAGGAGACAGGCCGGTACATAAAAAATACATATTGCTCGCAGCCCCTCATACAAGTAATTGGGATTTTCCTTTAATAATTATGGTTGCTTTTAGGTTGAAACTAGACGTTCATTGGATGGGGAAGAGTACACTGTTCCCATTTCCTGTGAGGGCAATAATGTTTTGGTTGGGTGGAATTCCAATCGATCGCAGTCAAGCAAGTAATGTTGTCGATCAGATGGTTGATCAGTTTAATGTTCGTGAGAATTTGATTGTACTAGTGCCGCCGGAAGGAACTCGAAGCAAAGTAGATCGTTGGAAGTCGGGGTTCTATCATATTGCTGCCCAGGCGAAAGTACCGATAGTGTTAGGCTTTGTCGACGCAGGAGCCAAGCAGATTGGGTTTGGTCCCGACTTTTTCCCTACAGATAATATTGAAAACGATATGGAAAAAATGAAACTGTTTTATAAGCAAAAAATTGGGATTATTCCAGAAAATCAATGAAGAGCTAGAATCGCGAAAATCAGTTAAATATAGCCACAATTAATACTTTCTGATAGCCATAGATATGCAGGATATTTCGTAATTTAAATAGAAGTTGCCCTTTGATGCTTCTACCCATTCATGGGCTTTCGTCCATCCACTAGGGCACACTTCAGCCATTTTTTGGTACAAAATTTCTATAGCAAGACCAACAGTACTATTCGATTCGTTTCCCGAAACAGAGAATTTTTCGCGAAAGGTCTGAGTTTTTGTGCCGTCAAAAGGCGAGTCTGTGGTTTTCGTTCGAAATGAACTAGACGTTTCAAACTCTATGGTTTGATTGGTTGTTGTCGATTTGTAGACGGGTCTCTCGCTTGTTGTGTAGGTCTTACTGCGTTGTTTCTCTTCAATAGGTTTTTTATCTATTTGGTGTTCGGATAGGTCTACCTTAGTCTCTGCGATACTAATGGTACTCGAGAGAAATACAACTAAAACGATTGTGTTTCGGAGAATCATAGATGAGCCTGTCTTTGATCATTTTCTTACGTTTATTTCGCGTTGAATTTATTTTTGTATAACGTGATTAAAGGAAAGCATTTTTAGTAGGACAGTGTTCTGTAAGTTTCTCTGGTATTGAATGCATACTAATATGTCTGCCGCTTTTGAGCAAGACGTCACAGGCTTTACAGATATCGATCATAGGTGTCTTGCATTTCAATGCGGAGGTCTGTCCGGACCTGGCCGCAGTGATTACTGATACCGGCACTGATGTCCTGATGAATATGAAAGGATCGTCCAGTTTTTACCGTGATAGATTTTCGTTTGTACTGTCAGCTGAGTCTTCATTTACCCGTTTGCTGGACTTTCTCCCTGTTTATCGTCTACTTTAGTGCATTAATAGGAACAATTTTTGTCTGTTAAGTCGGGCTGTTAAAGGTGAGTATTCTTTGAAAAATCCTTCCATAACCATTATAGCTGAAGCTGACAAACTGCTATTAGCTTCCCGTAGTTTAGATTATGCAAAAATCGGCGCACACGATTTAGAGGAGGTGGCGAAATTGAGGGCAGCACTTCTTGATTTAAAAATAAGCAACTCAAATGATGATGCGATAGATAGTTATGCAATTAGACAAGTTACGCGAAACTCCGATTTGGGAGGAGGTTCGAAATTTCTGTACCAAGATGATAAAGAAATCAAAGAGAGAAGGTCTCGGGTATGTGAATCGCTCGGGAATGAAGGTTTTGAAGACCGTGTCAGCCAAGTTTACAACAGTTTTGTAGGTAGTCGACGAATGCGCATCGATGAGGTCCCGCACCGAGTCGGACTCCCTGAATTCGATGTTGTTATTGCTCCGGATTTCGCACCGAACCCAGGGCTGCACGGCATTTTTATTAGTTCTAAAGCCGTAATGTCGATTACTCTAGCTTTGGACGAATCTGAAGACGGCAAACGTTGGAAAGTATTAAAACGTAAGGAGTTCTCTAGCGAGGATGAAATGGTCGAGTGTGCCACTCTTATGTCTGCTGGCTTTGATGTTCCGGACTAGCACGTTTAGTAACAATTCCTGTGGATAAGTGTGTTATTAAGTTGTATAGCTTTAAAGTTCAACGAAAGATAGTGGCTCTCAGGTGGCGCTGGTTGAAAAGTGACCGCATTGAAATATAGTCTTTATTAATCAATGTGTTATGGAGTTAAGTTAAAGTGAGCCTTGAGTTATTCACAGTTATTAGCAATTTTTGTTCCGAAAAATAAAATTGTGCATAAGTAATTGTCCAGCAACGAAAATTGAAGGTCAATGGGGCGACAATTTACTCCCCATTATAAATACACCCGCTTGTACATGTCTCCTTTAATTCAATTTGACTTAGCAGAGGTAGCGCGGGCTTTAGCTGCTGCCAGATCCAGCGCGCGAGGTTTTCGCTCGTTGGGTTTTCGAGCCCTTCGATGTCATTTAGATAGTAATGGTCGAGTTTTTTATAGATCGGATCAAACTGCTTTTTTATCTCACTGAAGTCCATTACCCATCCTGTATCGGCCGCTACTTCGCCGCTTACGTAGATTCGAACGTAGAAAGAATGCCCATGTAATCTTGCGCATTTGTGTCCCTCTGGGACATGCGGTAATAGGTGTGCTGCTTCAAATGTGAATTCTTTGTAGATTTCCATAACCGATTTAAACGCTCGAACATTAAGGGTGGGCTCAGGTCGGACGCTATAATAGTCATCCAGAGGAATGCTGTACAGGTGAAAATTCAAATCCGCTCGTTTCTTTGTGAAAGTAGAGGGTATGATTGAAAACTGAGGGGTCATCTGCTTTTAGAGCCACCTTTTAATTTTCGTTTGCATCGCGAAGGCTTGTCTTGTCAAATGGCTGACAAGAGCGACAGTTATTGCCATAAATTGAGCAATTTTGGTATATAAAACAACCAATTAGTGGTGTTTTAGCAAAACGTCTACTTTTTTCTGTTTTAGGTTTGACAAGGCCATTTATTAATGTAGAATGCGCCCAAGTTTGAGAGAGGGTGATTAGCTCAGCTGGGAGAGCATCGCCCTTACAAGGCGAGGGTCGGCGGTTCGATCCCGTCATCACCCACCAATTTCAAACTTGTGATGTAGTATTATATCGGTTATGCGGACCGGTAGTTCAGTTGGTTAGAATGCCGGCCTGTCACGCCGGAGGTCGCGAGTTCGAGTCTCGTCCGGTCCGCCATTTATCGTTTTGATATATATACACTTTTTCAAAACCTCTTCGTTTCAGACCGGTTTCAGACCGGTGACTAGCGGAATTCCTTCGAATCTCGCCTTATCTTGACTGTTAGAAAATTCTTCAATCCACCTTGCATACGTTCTTAAAAACATTTCCACACTGTGCCCTAATTGCTTTGCTGCGTCCGCTGGCTGGATGCCAATTGAAAGCAGTTCTGACGCCCGTGTATGCCGGCAAGTGCACGGTATTCGGTAGGGGACTCTGGCTTTTTTGTGGGCCTCTTTCCACTTCCCATTTAATACATCGGTGTCCAAATATGGCGTTCCA
>JBLHNZ010000290.1:0-5519 GCA_047623245.1 Oceanicoccus sp.
AGTTAACGTGAATAATGAGAACAACGATATAAGTATTTCTTCCACCGCTAGCCGTGGGCGCAGCTCGCACCGCACTCGTAGCCGACTCTTTTGTTTTTGTAATCTACATCGCCTAAATCCTGACAAATGTTGGCGCAACCGAGATAATCCAATGCAATATTAATCTCCTTCTGCGCCGCGAATCGGTTTTATCTTTCCCCATTCCTTGCAACCGGGACATAACCAGTGGATATGTTTACCCGAAAAGCCACAATGCTGACACTGGTATTGGGCTTTGTTCGACGTTAATTGCTGAATCAAAAGCTGCAGCAAACCTAAATCATTCTTCGCCGGCCCGGTACTATGAGTCATGTGTAATTCGACTAGCTTGGCAAGTCCGCGGAGCGACGGGCGTCGTTTTAGCTCTGCACCTAAAAACTCTACCGCTGCCCCGTCTCCTTTCCTTAACTGTAAATCCTCGACCAGTACTAAAACGATGGTAATGGACGGGTATACAGTGAGGCAATCGGCCAGATAATCAAAAAATGCCTGATCGTCTTCCAATTGACGATAAGTCAATTTTAACAACTCTAAAGTTTCAGTGACTAAAGAAATATCCTGATTACGTACCTTACGAAGCGCTTTTATCGCACGATCGTAGTGCTGTGTTGTGTATTCAATTTTAGCCATCAACAACGATGCTCGCACACATGCTGGATCGCAATTTAAAGCATGCCTTAAGTGACTGCGTGCTGCCGGAAAATCCTTTGCTGCAATAGACAGCTCGGCCAATTCGCAACAGTAATGCGATAGCGTAACCACGATTGACCGGTCTTCGGGAGGAGACGCTTTCAATAGGGACTTTTTGGGCCGAAGCAACTTTGCCGCTTCAATGGCTTTTTCCCATTCTTTTTCGTCTTGATATATTTCGAGCAAATGACGGCGCGCAACTTTCTGCAATTCAGGCGCCTCTACTAATAAATCTTCAAATAGACGCTCGGCTCTGTCTAATAAACCTGCGCTAACAAAATCGCGAGCCAATTCCAAATGAGCACGGTGTAAATGCTCTCGCGGTAAACTAGGACGCGCCAACAGGTTCTGATGAATGCGGATTGCTCGATCCACCTCGCCTTTGCGGCGCATTAAATTACCAACGGATATATGAGTTTCAAGGGTTTCGGGAGTGACTTCCAGAGAGGAAATAAAAGAATCCAGTTCGCCGTCGGGTCGATCGCTCAGCAGATAATTTAAGCCTTTGTAATATTCCGGGTGAAACGAGGCTTCGCTTTGAGCTTTAGTGGCGTTAACTCCGGCACGGTGACCTAGCCACCAGCCGATAGCAATGGCACAAAACACCAACAAAAATTGCCATACATCCACGTTAACTAGGCCTTATGCTTTAGGGGCTGATGGTCCCCTTCTGTTAATTTGGGGACAAATAGATCGGAACTACGAAGCTTTTCCAATTCTGTATCACGTTTTTTAAGTTTGCGATTCAACAGTAGGATATCGCTCTTTAAGCGCAGTACGCTAAGCAAGCTAATCGCCATACCGATAAAACCTCCCAGACCAAATGCTGCCAAGACCCATAATGCCACACGTTGTTCTGAAAATTGAATGACCAGTAAATCCAGTGGCGCCGTCGCCGTATTCTGAATAGAAAACAGTATCCCTACCAACAACACTGCGGCAAACAATAATAATGCGATAACTCGCTTCATGAGATGCATTGGTCTACTCCATGGTCTTTAAAATAGATATTCTAGCTAATAAAGTGATACTTTTCGGCGATATTTTAAGATTGCCATATTCACCAGAGAATAGCACGAGGCCCGTTACCTACTCCGTATTTTCAAGTCACTGATTTCGGCCTTAGCTTTCGCAAAAATGAAATACCTATTACGAAATACTACAGATACAAAGCTAGATTAGCGCTCATAAAAAAACGGTAGGGTCTCGGGACCATACCGTTCGTCTATTCTTGATGTAATACAAATCTTTCAAATGCTTTACAGAAACCGACAATCCAGCCAAAAGATGGAAAACCTTCTTTAGGCCTTTTGCAAATTTTCTTGCAAGCTTTCGTTAACTCTTTCGCGCATTTCCTTTCCAGGCTTAAAATGAGGGACATATTTACCGCTCAATTCAACTTTCTCGCCCGTCTTCGGATTACGGCCTTGCCTAGGTTCGCGATAATGCAGAGAAAAACTGCCGAAGCCACGAATTTCAATTCGAGCTCCTTCCGCTAAACTTTTCGACATTTGCTCGATAATCGTCTTGACCGCCAACTCTACATCTTTTGCAGACAATTGCATTTGTCGAGATGCAATGCTTTCAATCAACTCAGATTTTGTCATAACCAGTAACCGTTTAATTCCTAGATCATTTAACAACTATGATTAAGGATAGCACTGGTTTTGCTTGAGCGCTAATTATTGATGGAGAAAAAATTCACCTCCATCAATAACTTAGGCCGATAATGGGGTTTAAGGACTAGTCCTTATTTTCCATTTGTGCTTTTATCAAGTCGCCGATTGTGGCGGCAGGTGCTGGAGAGCTATCTTTCAGAGACTTAACCGCTTCTTTCTCGTCTGCCATGTCTTTCGCTTTAATAGAAAGCGCAATAGTTCGGTTCTTGCGATCAACACTGATCACCTTCACTTCAACTTCTTCGCCTTCTTTTAATACGTTACGAGCATCTTCGACTTTGTCACGACTAATTTCGGAAGCTTTCAAGGTACCTTCGACTTCACCGTCGAGAGTAATGATAGCCGCTTTCGCGTCTACTTCTTTAACGACACCTTTCACAATGCTGTTTTTGTCATTTTCTGCAACGTAACTTGAGAACGGATCGTCTTCCAGCTGTTTAACACCTAAAGAGATACGCTCACGTTCAGGATCAACAGACAAGATGACAGTTTCGATCTCATCACCTTTCTTGAACTGACGAACAGCATCTTCGCCTGTCTCGTTCCAGGAAATGTCAGATAAGTGAACAAGACCATCGATAGCTCCATCGAGACCGATAAAGATACCGAAATCTGTAATAGACTTGATAGCACCTTTGATCTTATCGCCTTTCTGGTATTGACGGCTGAAAGCATCCCATGGATTTTCCATGCACTGCTTGATACCGAGAGAAATACGACGACGCTCTTCATCTATATCCAGAACCATCACTTCAACTTCGTCACCTAAGTTAACAATTTTTGAAGGGTGGATGTTTTTGTTAGTCCAATCCATTTCAGAAACGTGTACAAGACCTTCAACACCTTCTTCAATTTCAGCGAAACAACCGTAGTCTGTCAGATTAGTGATAGTCGCTTTAACACGAGTATTCTCTGGATAGCGAGCAGTTAATGCCAACCATGGATCTTCACCCAATTGCTTAAGACCTAAAGATACACGGTTACGCTCGCGATCAAATTTTAGGACTTTAACGTCGATTTCTTCGCCAACATTTACAACTTCTGAAGGATGCTTAATACGCTTCCAAGCCATATCGGTAATGTGCAATAGACCGTCGACGCCACCTAGATCAACAAAAGCACCATAATCGGTAAGGTTCTTTACAATACCTTTAACCGCTTGGCCTTCTTCTAGTGTTGCCAACAATTCATCGCGCTCATGGCTGTTTGCATCTTCCATAACAGCACGACGAGAAACAACAACGTTGTTACGTTTTTGGTCTAACTTGATAACTTTAAATTCCAGCTCTTTACCTTCGAGGTGGGTTGTTTCGCGAACAGGGCGAACATCAACCAGAGAGCCGGGTAGAAATGCGCGGATAGAATTCACATCAACTGTGAAACCACCTTTAACCTTACCATTGATAATACCGATAACAGCTTCTTCGGCAGTATATGCGGCTTCAAGAACTTTCCAGGCTTCAGCGCGTTTGGCTTTTTCGCGGGACAACTTAGTTGCACCCCAACCATCTTCAACCGCTTCCAGAGCAACCTGAACTTCGTCGCCAATTTCCAGTTTCAGTTCGCCACTGTCTGTAAGAAATTCGCTTCGAGGGATTACGCCTTCTGACTTCAATCCGGCGTGGACGGTGACCCAATCACTATCAATATCAATGACAACTCCGGTTACGATAGAACCCGGTTTCATATCAACTGTATTTAAACTTTCTTCGAATAATTCTGCAAAGCTCTCGCTCATCACTTAAACCCTATTTTAAAGTTAGTAACTTAGGTCCTGTCTCTTTACGAGGGAATAGGCCTGTCGTTACTCTCCCTGCATTCAGCTTACAGGGGCCATTTACAAAAAATCCATTGTGGTGACAGCTGACTTTTCACCTCAAATGGAACGCGTTAACTCTTTTTAAATCAATACCCTAGAGGGAACTCACACACCTAGGACAGACGACTTTTAAGCCGATCAAATACTTGTTGAAAAACATCATCAATCGACACTCCGGTGCTGTCGAGCATAATTGCGTCAATAGCAGGTTTTAGCGGAGCCACTGCGCGATTCATATCTCTATTATCACGTTCTTCGATGTCTTCCAAAAGGGCGCCGATGTTAACACTCTCACCCTTGTTAATCAACTGCTTATGCCGCCTGTCTGCACGCTCTTGGGCAGATGCTGTCAGGTAGATTTTTAGCTGTGCATCGGGGAAAATCACTGTGCCCATATCACGTCCATCGGCGATCAAGCCGGGAGCCTTGGCAAAATCTCGCTGGAGTTCTTTCAGAGCGTCTCGAACACCGTTATAAACTGCCACTTTTGATGCCAGCGTCCCAGTAGTTTCTGAGCGAACCACTGAACTAATATCTTCGCCATCAAGCAAAACACTGGACGGCTCTCCAGATTGACCGGCGCGAAACTCCACATTCAAATTTGCCGCCAATTTTGCCAAAGCCGCTTCGTCGGAGAAAGAGACACCTCTTTTTTCGGCAGCCAGCCCAACTATCCGGTAAAGAGCCCCACTATCGAGTAGGTGCCAACCCAATTCCCGAGCCAGCATCTGGCAAAGCGAACCTTTGCCAGAACCGCTTGGGCCATCGATAGTGACTACTGTAACTGGCTCGGGTGAAGAAGAAGGACTCATACGCACTCTATTCGCTCGTTATCGTAGACATACTTTGTTTTTCAAGCAGTTGCGAAAACTCGTCACGGGCCGATTTTGCCCGCTCAAAACTTGCCATGATTTTTTCGCCGTTGGAGGCTTCAATCGCATCTCTTACATCAGCCAATTGCGCTGAAAATATGTCTATCATTGTTAGTATCGCTTCGCTATTGGCAAGCGAGATGTCGTGCCACATCGTCGGATCGCTGGACGCAATACGGGTGAAGTCGCGAAAGCCTCCGGCCGCATAACGAAAAATGTCTTGCTGTTCTTTCTGACCAGCCAGTGCGTCGACCAAAGTGTAAGCCAATATGTGCGGCAAATGACTGGTGGCAGCCAGAACTTGGTCATGATCTGTGACGGACATCTCAACAACGTCGGCTTGCGTTGATTCCCACATGTCGCGAATGAGTTTTGTCGCTTTTTTATCGGTTTCCTCAACGGGCGTTAAGATGACTCGGT
>JBLHNZ010000291.1:0-5519 GCA_047623245.1 Oceanicoccus sp.
CTCGGCGTGAATTTCAGCCACTTTTAGTTCAAGTTGCTCAAAAGTACCTGGCGCGGGTAAATCAATCGAAATAATATGGTTTTCGAGTTCGAAATTTTTATCCTTTACCCAGACTGGGTGATCAATATTGCCAGGCACGAACCGCGGAATGCGAGTCAAGTAAGGGACCAGGTGAATACGCGATTGATAAAAGTCTTTGAGGCCACTGACAAATTGTTGTGCACTCGTATTTTTTGGTAATTCAAAAAGTTGCACTGAAGATACATGATTCGGTGTCTTGTCCGTTTCGGTATAGAAGAAGTTTCCGTCTAAAGCTCCCAGCTTCTGCATTTGTGTTTTGCTCCTTTATTGATGAATTGATTTATCTGCTATTTTTTTTGGTAGCCGTTGCTACCTGTATTACACGTCACTGTAAGCTCGATTCCGTTCTTCCCTTTGCTCGAAATGGTAGGATTATGTCGAAAAAATACGGAGAGAAATCGCTGTACTACTGACTTGTGAAACGGCGCCTTATTTGTGCACCGCAACAAATCTGTCGATATTCGGGCGCGTATTATATTGATAAATATTAATGTGTCAATAGCTATTATTGTGCAACGCAAAAAACTGAATTCTGTTACACTTCCCGCAACAAGTCGGGCAAGCAGATTTAAAAGCGGAAAAAGAATGAAACATTATAAAAAATACCCCAATCGTAGACTCTACGATACTGAAAAAAGCTGCTATGTCACGGTTGAGGAAATTCGGAAAGAAGTGGTCGACGGTCAATCTATCACTGTAATAGATTCAAAAACTGATAAGGATTTAACTAGAGGTGTCCTCTTGCAGATTATTTCAGAGCAGGAAGGAGAGGGTCACGAGCCAATTCTAACAAATCGTGTAATGGAGCAGCTTATCCGTTTCTATGGAGATTCGATGCAAAGTCTGGTCAGTCGATATCTTGAGCAAAGTATTATGACATTTATCAATCAGCAAGAAATTTATCGTAAGCGTATGAAAACGATAGTAGAAGTTGAACCTGTTGCTCTTGTTCGAAAAGCATTACAGCAGAATATGGATTTTTGGACGAATCTGACAAATTCGGTTGCCGCAAAGAAAAACTCGGATAACAAAGACTAAAAATCAGCGAAGGAGTCTCGGGACTTAGCGTTTTCCGGTCTACAATCGGCATGCTCCAGCAGCAGACTCGGTACATTGTTATTTTTCTGTAAAGAGGCCAGGACACAATAGTTGAGTATTAAGTGTTCTCTGGCCGTATTTTCAGGAAAGGTTCGATCCTCGTTTTTTGTTCTTATCACACCACCACTTTATTGTGTTCGGGCTTAATCGTTAAAAAGCCTGATTTAGGCCATACATATCCATTTGCGCATGAAATTGTTCAACATCTTGGCTGAGAGCGATAATGTCATGCTTTTGTCCCGCCTTGTCTACGACGTGGTCCCTCAGCAAAGCTTCCGTTTTAAATCCCATATCTTCGAATATGGATATAGCGGCTTCCTGGTCAGACGTCATTTGTGCTGTGAGTTTCGCTAGCCCTAGCTGAAGCCCTACAATGAAACACTCTTGAATGAGTAGTCGGCCCAAGCCTTGTTCCTTCATCTGCGGTGCAATCAACACTCTCACTTCTCCAACGTGAGGAGACCATGAGAATTTATCACAAAGCAGGGCGGTACAGCCGAGTATCTCGGTCCCACGAGAAGCAATGATACTGACGGTATCTCCAGTTTCTACAGAATTTATCCAGGCATCCACAACCTTGGGCTCGGTGATGTTACGCTTCAGAAAGAGCAAATCGTGTTCAGGTAGCTTTTTTGCAAATGACAGCATATCGTCGCGTCTATCAGATGAAAAAAGCTGCAGTTCAATGTCTCCGTCTTTGCAGTTCGCCGTAATAGGGTATCGTTTGCTAGTGTTTTTCAAGATGAACGCTCTCCTAGCCATGTGTTAACACTGGGCCACATCCTTTTTACGGCATTGGGGCCCGCAATAAGGCTGACGTGCCCACCTTTTAGTACGAGCTCTTCTTTATCTTCGGAAGAGACTAGATCCAAAAGCGGCTTGCTCGCCGATGGCGGTACAATGTGATCGTGTTGGGCAATCGTATGCATAATCGGAATCGTTATGTTGGCAAGGTCAGCTTTTTTACCCGCAATCTCCAATTCCCCTCGAAATAGTTTGTTGTGCCACATAAGGTCTTTTGTGGTTTCCCTGAAGTACTCGCCCGCCAGTGGAACGTATTCGCTACCCCATCGGTCGAAAGCGCGGTAGGATTTTACGTATTCATCATTCCACATGTTTTCCCAAACCCTTACACGAGAAGCGATTTTTTGCGCAGGTCTTAACATTTCAAAGCTCGAACCAATAAAATCTCCCGGAATAATGCCAAGGGTGTCAACAAGCCTATCTACATCGAAGTAGCGTTCATCGTTCCACTGAGAGAATAAGCCCATTTCGTGCCAATTGACCGGCGTGGTCAGGCATACCAGATTTTTGAGGGGCCCATCTGCATGAGTAGCGGCATACATAACTGACAATACGCCTCCCATGCAGTAACCAAGAATCGAAACGTCTGTTTCTCCGGTGTCTTCCTGTACTTTTTCTATACAGCTCGGTATGAAGTCCTGCGTATAATCGGCAATACCCAAATGCTTTTCCTTGGACGTGGGTGCATTCCAGTCGATCATGTATACGTCAAAGCCGTGGGCTAGCAAAAATTCAACCATGCTCTGCCCTGGCAATAAGTCAAAAAGATAGCCTTTGTTAGTGGTCGCCATAACAATGATTATCGGTATCCGGTATATCTCATCTGCGATAGGGCGGTAATGATAAAGTTGTAGTGTACCTTTGTCGTAGATAAGATCTTTTGGCGTTAAGCCGACGGAGGCTTTACTCGCTCGAATATAGTCGAATCCCTTTCGGCTTCTTTGTACAGTGCGATCTACCATGTGATTAACGCGGTCTTTGATCGAAGAATTCCCTGTGCTTTTTGCCATTTTATTTCCTCTCTGAAATGATGGGCGTTTTAGTTCAATGTTTCGCGTCGGTTTCTTTTTGAGCAGAAGGGGGTCTTTTTGTTCGTGGAGGACCTTTGGGTGCTGGTGTTTTGGTTTCAGCATTCGCTCCCGATATTTTTTCCAGTTGTACCTCCATTCTCGCTAGCCTCGCGTCCATAGCGTGCAAGTCTTCTTCAAGGCGCAATACATCTTCGCGGCTCGGCATATTAATATTGGCGAGATGTTTAGCCATCATATCGCCAAACACTTTCTGCATTTGTAGTTGGGTATTTTGAACAGAGTTAATTGCCCGGGTGAATTCATCGGTGCCCATGAGCTTATTAGAAAAGCTGTCTACCGATTTCTCCCACTGAGTAACCCACTCTTGAAACATTTCTGTCGGGGTTGTTGCTTTCTCATCGCTCATGACTATCTCCGATTATGGCCGGTAAAATAATAAAATGGTGATATATAGTTGGTTAATCGCGTTTATCTTTATTTTTTTTACTGCCGGTTATGGCTGGCTTCTTCTATATGTAAAGATCATCTAAACATGAAGGTTCGTCAAGACATAATAAGGACATTTTCTGAATGTAGGTTCTATATCACTACGTTTCGGGGTTTTTTTTGAGTTTTGACCGTAATTTTCAAATCTTTTTCTTAAAAAAGTACAAAATTATGGGTTCATTGCTTGATTTTGTTGCACTGCACTATATAATGACGCAGTGCAACATAAGCCGAGGAGGCAAACCATGAGTTTATTAGAGAAACAAACAGCATTAGGCAAAAACCTGTACCAGATTAATGCGGGAAGTCTTCGCAGCTTGGTTGAGCTGCAGCGTGATAACCTCGAACAATATTTCGAATTAAACAAAACATATCTTGGGAAATTACCACAAGTAGGTGGCATCAAGAATTTGTTAGAATTACAACGCGAATACAATCAGAACGTTTGGGAAGGTGTTAAAACCTCCATTCAAGCTAGAACTGAGATTGTAAAAGACGCGTTTAAAGAAAGTAGTGCTGCTGTTAAAGCGACTTATCAAAGTGAAGAACTTTCTTCTGCTGAAGAGAAAGTGGTTAAAGCGGCACCAGTCGTAAAAAAAGCGGCAGCAGAGCCAGCAGTAGAAGTAGCAGCCAAGCCGGTAGCAAAAAAAGCAGCCGCCAAGCCTGCAGTAAAGAAAGCAGCCGCCAAGCCTGCAGTAAAAAAAGCAGCCGCTAAGCCTGTAGTAAAAAAAGCAGACGCTAAGCCTGCAGTAAAAAAAGCCGCAGCAAAGCCCGCCGCCAAAAAGGCAACAGCTAAGCCTAGCGTAGTAGCAACACCAGAATCTACAGAAAAAAAAACAGTTAAGCCTGTTGTAGAAGCTGCCGCGACGCCTCCTGCGCTCGAAGTTTCTGAAAAGCCGGCATTAACAGCCGTCGCTAAACCTGTTTTAGAAGAAGTGAAGTCAGTCGAAAAAACTGATAACGTCACTCACTAAGTTTTTACTTGGCTTTTAGCTAGGTAATGGGGAGAGCATTTATGCTCTCCCCTTTTTTTGTCTGAAAATCCTCAAAGCGAAATCGGTCGTTTCACCTGATCGGGTGTTTCCCCCACGTTTCGGTCCAATTTGTCGTCACTATCCCGTTTAACTCTAACTCTAACTCTATCTCTATCTCAATCTGTCCCAACTCAATTTTTGACCGCTACAATCTAACGGATAATTTTAAGCATTCATCGATTCTCATCAGATTTTTCTGAAGCTTATTGTATGTTATATTTTGAACAGCGATTTGAATTCGTATTCAAAACGGTTGAACACTACTCATACGATTTTCCAAGGTAATATTCAATGATAAAAAGAGATGTCGTCATTTTTGATCTAGGTAATGTGCTTATTGATTTTGACCCGCGGCCGGTTTACCGTGATTTTTTTTCCGGTCGTACTGCTGCTTTCGAGGAGTTCTTTGAAACGAGGGCTATTTGGGATATCTTGGATCACGGACACAATACACTTGAGTCATGGGATACGGCTTTTGATAGCTTTATTGCGCGGCGTCCTGAGTTGCGTGAAGAAGTAGACCTTTTTCGCCGGGATTGGTTTAAATTTGTACTCGGTCCGATGATCGACAGCGTCGATATTTTCCATCGATTGCACGCACGCAATATTGCCTTGTTTGCGCTGACGAATTGGCCCGCGCAGGTATGGCCTCCGCAAAATCACGCCGAGGCAATCGTTCTGCATGATTACGGGTTCCTGGATAAGTTTCAGGATATTGTCGTTTCAGGTGTCGAGCAGATGCGTAAGCCTGACATTGAGTTTTATCAGCTCGCTATCGATCGATGGCAATTGGATCCGGAGCGGTGCATCTTCGTCGATGATCACCCGGAAAACATCGTTGCAGCAAATCGACTAGGCATTCTCGGGCACCACTTCACAACTGCTGAAAGTCTGGCGCGATTATTGGTCGATCACGGTTTGATCGAGGAATAATAGCTCTGCCGCACTGTTGCTAAAGTCGCTTTTCCCGTTTGTGCAGATATTA
>JBLHNZ010000292.1:0-5505 GCA_047623245.1 Oceanicoccus sp.
GTCAGAAATCCCAAACCGCCACTTATGTTACAGAAACGACCAAGAGTTCGGTTCGACAGCCAGTCACTGTTGAGGAAGCCACGCTCCAACCCACAGTTCGATATGAAATTACATTATTCAACCCACATAACGGCGAAGACAAAGCTCGGCTATGGTCACAAACGAAAGTGATATTTGGCTTGGGGTTTGCGGTAACGGGTGTGATTGCTCTGCTACCATCCGATGTTTCAAATTGGGATGAAGACAACTCCGGAAAATTTAGCGACTGGTCAGACAATGTCAGTAGCGGCCCCGTGTGGGACGAAGACAACTCGGTTATAAATTACATTGGTCATCCCTATTTTGGCGGCGTCTATTATCAAGTAGCACGCAACGCTGGGTACAATCAATGGAATTCCTTTGTTTATACCACATTGATGTCGACATTCTATTATGAGTACGGTATAGAAGCATTGCGAGAAAGACCGTCGATACAGGATCTCATTGTCACCTCCGTCGGCGGTTGGCTTTATGGAGAGTGGGCCTATAAAAAAGAGCGTCAGTTAAGGGCCCTAGGCGGCCACAAAACCGCTTTGTTTTTTTTGAATCCAGTGGAATCAATCAGCCACTGGATGAATCGAACCGCAGGGCGAAACCTCATTATTACGAATTCTATTTCCTTCGATCGACACCCTCGATTAAGCGCTCCCGTCGGGGAAGAGTACTTCGAAGATTATGTGGGGATCACTATAGAATTTGGGTTTTAATTTGTAGCCATAAAGAAACTATAGCCATGCTCCCATTTTCCGGAGATACGGCTACCTGTTGCGAGGAAAAATAGTGAACAAATTTGCCTGGTTACTGTTGGTTTTTCCGATATATTGCAGCGCTGAATTTAGCATAACAACATCATTCACCAAAACTCGCCCCGAGACGAATGACTTTCATTCATCTAACGGTTTTTCCATATCGACTCAATGGGACCAAGGGCATAACATATTCACAGCGTATTATATTGACGGTGAAGCCCAAACACTTAGCGGATTTGATGCCTACAACCGTTGGCAAGCCCGACACGTTCAGTTCCATGAAGGTCATATTTTTGACCGAACGATAACACTGGAATGGGCCCGAAGATTACCGAAAGGATTTGTTGCCGGCGCGACCATTGATGCCATTCATGTGAAGCAACACAGTTACGGTTATAGCGGCCACAGAGGTCTGGAAAATACCGCGACGCATTTGGGCTATAAAAATAATTATTGGGAGTATGGACTCGGCGCCCTCGTCGGATACGAAATAAATTACGGCAACCTCTACTTTCGTTTAGACGTCGGTTATATCGATCACTACACCAACGATATTCGGCTGCATGGGTTATGGGTCTACAAAATCAATGAGACACTATCTTTCGTAATAGACTTGAAAGATTACGAAAAACTTGATTATACCCAATATGACGTCGGTATCCGTTATCGTTTTCGTTAGGTATACCATGCAATAAGCAATATGAAAACTGATTCGGGAGAAGCCGAGTCAATCACCAGAAAACAATTTTTGCGCTTCGCCGTTACCCACATTTCAATTCATATGTATATTGAGTGCCCAGAAGCTGATGGCACCTTAATCAACTTTCCATGAGCAGAGATCGCGCCGCAGTACAACTGTAGGGCAACTCAGCTAGAGCCGTCACCTCAATGCACTAACCAAACGTTTCCACAAAGTCTATATCAAGAAACGGCTCATCACCTAATAATCTGGCTTGCCGGCCCATCATAAACCGTTTGGGAAATTCCTCTTTTATATTTTCCAAGCCCACATGGTCGAGGATCACAGCGTAAAGACTAAGCTCTCTTGTTTTTAGGAACAACGGCATATTTTCAAGCATAAAAGCATTCACTTCAAAAGTCCGATTATACCCATCGAAAAACGGTTTCAAGAATTCGATAGCGGCGGTATTCTGCTCGTGCCGGGATAGCCCAATTGACGGTCTAATAACTGCCCCCAACAAAATAGTGGCCACGTCAAAAACAAACCACTGATAACAACAATCGTCAAAATCAAAAAAGGTGAGTTTATCATCTTTTTCAAAAAAATTACCGATGTGTGCATCACAGTGAATCAACCCATAGACATCCTTGGTCTGGGGCAATAACGAAAGGCTCTGCAGGTTATCGTCGGCATACTGGAGAATGGATTCCTGATCTGACGGAATACGCGCACGAAAATTAATATTCTCATCTTCATCCCATTTCATTCGCAAAAACTGACGATTAACCATGGTATTTGCCTCGGTATGAAAATGACCAATACAGCTACCCCATCGCTGATATAAGTCGTTATTCCAGTCTTCGTGTTGAGTTGGTTTTCCGGGCGCACGCTCGAACTGGCTTATCAAAAACTCATCAATTACTCTTATCAGTTTTCCATCGTCAAAGTGGAGCGGCTTACATACCGCTGCGCCGGTATCTGCCAAATGATATACAAACTCGAGTTCTGCCTGAATTTGCTCCTCATCGCGGTGACTAACATGCGTCATCCGTATGATAGAGCTATTGGCGGGACGCTCAAAAACAAAACTCTCAAAGCCTCCCAAATCGTTAAGCTCCGATTCCTCGATTTTAAGGTTTCGCAATATGGCTTTTTTTACCAAGGGCGTAAATGCGTCGATAGAAAATTGATCCATAATGTCACTCTTATTCGTTAGCTAAAGATACTCAATAAAAGGTATCGTTACGATTAATGCCCGTTCTTTTTTTGCCAATTTACACTATACACCAGACTAACATTATTGCCGGAAGCCGATCTTTGTCAACAAAGCCCCCCAATCGGTTATTTATAGCGTAATCTCTTCCGCAGACATTTTTTTCTATATATCTGTCGACTCATCGAAGTATGTGACTACGACAAGTCTTGTTCGGCTCTTTCGAAACTGACAAAAAGTAAATTTCAAACCCACGCTTATCCTTTGTAATATCCAGCGCAATATATGGGATCTAGAGCATAAGCCTCTGCCAGCCATTCACGGACATGGGGTCTATTCAGTAATCGTTCCATCCACAGTTTAGTCAAAGGAAAATTTTCAGACGCTTAGTGATGCGATTTAAATCTGAGCACGGCGGGCACTAGCATAATATCGGCCAAAGAATAACCGCAAATCAGGTAGGAGCCTTGGTGTTTAACTAAGTAATCTTCCCAAATAGAGTACACCCAATCGACCGTGGCAATTTCGTCCGCAGAAAGCAGCTTCTTTTCTTTACAAAAAAAAACTCTCAAAAGATAAGCACGAACACACGCGGTTAAATGTAGAGTGCTGCCAAGCCACCAGAGAGCGCACTTGAGCTCGTAATTTCATATCCTCGGGAAGCAGAGAACAATCGCCCAACTCGCTAGCATATTCCATGATAGCGATGAGTCAGAGATTACCGTATTGCCATCCACCAGAACAGGTACTGCTGAAGGAGCGGAAAATTTTCCAATATTTTGAAGATTGGCCCAGCGCTGGGGTCTTCGGATATCGACGATAACCTCTTGGAATCGATACCTTGTTCCATTAAAGCAAGCCATGCCCGAAATGCCCGGCTTGAAGCATTACGGTTACCGGAATAAAGAATACGAGCCACTTAAAACTTCCCATAACAAAAATGATAAAGATTGATGTTTAATACATATTGAATGTGGCAGATATGATATCGAGATTATGGTTTCATAAGCGCTGCAAGCTTCACCATTTTGGATGTGCTAAGCTGCAATTGTTTATAACGCAATTTTTATACCCATATGGACATTTTTGACAGAAAAATTCTTCGAGAAATACAAGTAAACAACCGTCAATCCAGTGAACAACTTGGATTAATAGTTGGGCTATCAGCTACCGCGTGTCAGCGCAGGCTAAAGAAATTGCGTCAATCCAAGGTTATCGCTAAGGAGACCGCTGTGTTAACTGGAGTGACATTCAATAATTACGTCACTGTCATTGTCATTGTTGATGTTGATGTTGTAATGAAACAGGGTGGTAACGCTGCAGCAGACAATTTCAAACAGCGAATGAAGCAGCATCGCAATGTTCAACAGTGCTTTTATGTAACCGGCGACGTAGACTTTAAACTCATAGTTACTGCAAAAAATAGTCTGGACTACGAACAACTTACCAAGGAATTGTTTTTTCTGATAGTAATATTCAGAAATTCCACTCAACGGTTGTCATGGATAAAGTGAAAAAAAGCCTAGCTATACCCGTTTAGCTATTATGGTGATACCTACTTGCGTATTTGAAACGGGGGAACGGTACGGCGAAGTTGGCCCAAGTCGTACACCACCTTTCAACATTACCTGAGCTGTTAATATGCGGGGCTCGGGAAGTCAAATTAGTCTAGGTTTCTGCGGTACACTATTACGTATTCAATGAGTTGACTGGAAGGCGATTCTTCGACCTATTTGAGGTATATGACAATCTAAACGCTTCTACGAATTTAGCGTCTAAGACTAAAAACAAAAAAAATCCAATACCAAAACGCGTATAAACGTTAGCGCCAGCGCACTTTGGACAGTAAACCGATATAAGCTTAGCATGACGACCCGCACGTTAAATGGTGTTCACTAACGTTAATTAGGAGCGAAAACACATGATTGAAGTATTACTGCTAGCGGCGGCTTTGAGCATGGACGCATTTGCAGTTTCGATCGGTCTTGGATCAAAACACAAACTTGATCCTCCGCGACTGGCACTTATGTCAGGTATTTATTTCGGTTTGTTTCAAGCGCTGATGCCCCTAATAGGATACCTTGGAGGCAAGGGCCTGCTGGGATGGGCTGAAGAATATTCACATTGGGTTGCCTTTTTTCTTCTGGTATTAATCGGCGGGAAAATGATTTTCGACTCATTTTCCGAAGGTATTGAAGAAGACATTTCGATCATAAGTCACAGAGTAATGTTGATGCTGGCGATTGCTACGAGCATCGATGCCATGGCATCCGGTTTTGCTCTGTCGTTGCTTGACGTCAATATTTTTGTCGCTTGTGCAATCATCGGTTTGACCACTTTTATATTCAGCTGGGCAGGCGTTTTTGTCGGTAATCGAAGCGGCACTTGGCTTGAGAACAAGGCCGAGTTAGTAGGCGGCGTGGTACTTATTTTGATCGGATTTAAAATTTTGCTATTTTAACCGGATGAATGCGATGTCCCTACACCCTCCAAACTCAGTTCCTTATAGGCTAAAATAACGGTTACACGCGAGGCACTGCTGAGCAGTTCACGATAATCGCCAAAAACAACAAGTCAACATTCACTTTGCAATGATGACGTTTTCTCAGTTGCCGCCGATGATACGTTAACCTCGGCCGAAACAGGCGAACGCCGATATAGACTGTTGTTTCAAAGCATCATTTCTCTCATCTAAATAGTCGAGGACGATACGGAGAGTCACTATCACTATTAACAGCTACCGCCGTTGCGACGTATCGTAGAGGGCCTCGTGCGTTAACAACGTCAAAAGGATAACAGGTAACCAGCAGCAGCTGCGGCTT
>JBLHNZ010000293.1:0-5466 GCA_047623245.1 Oceanicoccus sp.
TTTTACCCTGAACATTCTACCGATGGCGATGTGTTTAACGAAGTATGGGGATCGCACAAAGCATCACTGGAACAGCTATTGAACGTGCAACGGCGACCAGACGGCGCGCCATAATGGTAATGTTAATTGACTAGGGCATAAACAACCGAGAAATCCTCGACTGAACAGCTATTTGAGGTTATTGCAATAGAAAATGGAAAAATTTTGCGAGGCTCCGTAGAACACAATATCACTGACACGTGTGACAACGACTCTTTTCCGAAAAAACTGGATTAATCGGTGGGAATCTAGACATATGTATAAAAAAGATTTTTCTGTTTTCAAGCAAAAAATGGGCCTGTAACATATCATTAATAATACTAAATATTCACAATGCTGTCTTTACAAACGATGATCACAGTACAAGAATAAAAATTATCACAATAATGGCGGACCCACCCACAAATTTGTATACTCCCGATCTTGTGAGCCCCGGTTTCGTTTGTTTTTTTTCCTCCATAATTAAACGAGCCATCAAATCATCAACTTGAGAACCACTCAACCGATCGACTTCAATATCCTTTTCAGCTATTGGCGATATACCATCGCCCTGGTTCGAAACACTGCTGGCAGTCTGGGTACGTGCCTTCAAGTCATCGGCAGTGCGCTGAACAGCTACTGAGGAAATCTGTTCTTGCCGTTTTATTACCTCTAACAGCGCGATAATATCCTGTCGATCAACCTTTTCTATTTTGTCGATCGAATCAAGATCCGTAGCACGAAGGCTATAGGTATTTCCATTGATTATGAAAGTGATACCTGGATTTTCCATAGTGAAATTACCTACATACATTGCAGATTTTATTTTTAGCATATCTGCAGATCAACATTATTCGCTAGGCGGCAATACTGCGATCAATCTTTTGACGACGGACTAACTGACCGGGCAATGCCCCCGTATGTTCACCTTTGCGAAACGTCACTTTTCCACTTTTTACTGTAGCTTCATAACCGTCGACTCGCTGTACTAGTCTTTTACCGCCGGCCGGCAAATCAAATATTGCCTCGGGACGATGCAACTGCAACGCGTCGAAGTCTATTATATTGATATCTGCGATAAATCCCGGCTTTAGCAAGCCTCGATCCAGCATACCATACGCTTCGGCGGTGGTTCTTGTTAACGACCTAACGATAAACTCAAGCTCTAGCTTTATTCCAACCTTCCGATCTCGACCCCAATGGGTCATGATAAAACTTGGCATACCAGCATCTGCGATCACACCACAATGTGCGCCGCCATCACTCAAACCCATAACAATGTTCGGGTGTTGCATTGTTTTAACATGGGCATCCAAATTATAGTTTTCATAACTACCCAGCGGCTGATAGAACAGCTCCTTACCATTGTCCGCTATCAAAAGATCGTACATAACCTCCATCGGCGACATTGCTTTACTCTCTGCAATCCCGGCTACACTATCTTTATATTCAGGTTCGTAGTTAGGTTTTTCACCTAAAGGAAAAACGATACTCAGTATTTTTTCAATGTCTTTCATGATGCCGGAGTTTATAAGCGATTTTTCACTAAGAATCTGTGCCTTTACCGCCGGATCACTCATCCGCTCTACTAATGCGTTATGGTCTAAACCCGCTAGTTGTGAGGCATAGGTAGGATGTCCGACAAAGGCATGAAAATTACTTTGAAGACCATGCAGAACCCCTGTGGGTCGACCTGCCATTTGTGGTCGAATTTCTCGTCCTTCAAGACGAGCTTCCTCTGCTATTTTATAAATCTTTCCATCGATATAGGCTTCTTGCGATGTCGCTATTAGCGTCATCGGTAACCCCGTCTGTTCGCCAAAATCTTTTATCCAGCTCCACTCGTTGTCATCACCGAGATTATCGGACACCAGTTCAAAAATTGCATGATCCATGTCTTTCATACCTAGACCCAGTTGCAACATTTCGTCACTTCCGGCAAACGTTCCCGGCATATACTCTCCGTGAACATCTTTATGCAACAGTGTTTTTGAGGAAGAAAAACCCATCGCTCCGGCCTCCACGCCCTCGCGAACCAGATCGGACATCTGTTGTATTTCATCTTGGGTAGGGGCGTAGTCTTTATTACATCGATCTCCCATCACATACGCACGGACGGCACCATGTGGAACTTGCGTAGCAATGTCCATAACTCGGGGCATAGATTCCAGCGAATCAAGGTACTCGGGAAAAGTCTCCCACTGCCAGTCGATTCCTTCGGATAAGGCGGCGCCGGGTATATCTTCGACACCTTCCATTAATTCAATAAGAAAATTACGATCTTTGGGTTTTACTGGCGCAAACCCAACGCCGCAATTTCCCATTACAACCGTTGTAACTCCGTGCCAACTCGATGGCGCGAGCAGCGGATCCCACGTAGCTTGACCATCGTAATGAGTATGTATATCAACCCAACCAGGTGTTACTAGCTTACCTGATGCATCGAGCTCTTCAGCGGCAACGCCATCAACTTTGCCGACGCTCGTGATTTTCCCATTGTCGATGGCGATATCACCCACATAACGTGGCATTCCTGAACCGTCAATAACCGTTCCGTTTCGAATGATTAGATCGTGCATGCTTTTCTCCAGCTTCGGACTGCATCGAATAGCAACCATTCGACATTCCGCTTATTATTAGATTTTATGCTTGATCTCAAGAATGTATTTGTTGACCATTGTTGTCAAGTACGCCGGTACCGAGCATCGGCAACGTTGGCTTAATCGCCTTACAACCCTGCACTGTTCAAATATTAATCTTTTTTAATCTAGCTAAATAGAAAGAAAAAAACACCTTAACCACTAAATTTTGTCGACCTGACACGTTCAACGACAATGCTATCCAGCAGACAAAGGCCATTCAGGAACCTCTATTATTGACTAATTGCTATATCAAGCTTTATTGTCACGGGAGAAATTGAGTTCGCCTCATGGCGATAAAGTAGAGTTAGAGTAGGAGAGAACCATGTCGGAAGCACAAGACGATTGGCGGGACACTGGAGTCAAGGTCATTAGCGGTGCCCATCTCGATGTCAACACGCCGCAAACCCCCGGAATGAATCGAGCCGCTGCAATTAATTTTGCTACCGCCGGAGCACATAAACTATGGGCAGGTACGGTCGAAATTCATCCTGACGCTAAAACGGGCGTTCATCACCATGGTGCGCTTGAAAGTATCATTTACATCATTAGCGGCAAGGCCCGGATGCGCTGGGGGGAGAAATTACAATATGTAGCGGAAGCAGGACCCGGCGATTTCATTTTTGTCCCACCCTATGTTCCCCATCAAGAAATTAATGCATGCCCTGACGAATCATTACATTGCGTACTCGTAAGAAGTGGCCAAGACCCTGTCGTGGTCAATCTCGATATTCCTGTTGCCGAAGATCCTCAGGGGCTTTTCTGGATCGACCCGATTCATCCGGCGCCCGAATAATGTGAAAATGGCGCGCGGCACTGAAAAAATTGCCTTCGTGCCGCTTCAGGACTCTTATTGTCGACATTACAGTCATAACTAACGCGCTTACGCAAAGTCAGTTTGAATAAGTTAGTTATGCGCTAATTGTGTGACCGACGACATAAAACCAGCGGCCTGTTGTAACCCCTGATCTCGATACCGACGAATAAATTCGGTACACATTATCGCCACGTCTGTTTTTCCTTTTAGCCATTCAATGTCTGCCAACTGTGTCACTCCGAATCCGACACCCATCGCCGTTTCAGACGTTTCGCGCACCGCACTCAAAAAGTCAGCTGTCTCACCATTCCACTGAGTTTCTTTCCCTGTGACACCCGCTCTGGCAACACAGTAAACCATGGTCTTATTCGATTTTAGCTTGTCTTCCCGGCGCTTTTTTTCGTCGAGAGAAGTGATCATCGGCATTACTTGAATATCATATTTATCTAGATAGACATTAAATCCAACCGCTAAATGAGAGGGAAGGTCGGGAACAATAATCGATTTTGCTCCACAATCGGACAAAAATCTGGCCGCCCTCTCCAGCCCAAATTGATAAATAGGATTGAAATAAGTCATCACCACAAAGGCTGTATTACGATGCTTTTCGCTGGCTTTTTTGAGTAGAGCAAAAAGATCGGCCAACTTCACTTTTCCCCGAAGTGCGTGATGACACGCTTCGGTCAGCACAACCCCATCGGCAATCGGATCTGAGAAAGGCATTTGTAGCTCGATGATGTCAACATTCGCCTCTACCAAAGCGTCAATGCACTGCATATTTTCTTCTAGGGAGGGAAATCCCAACACGCAATGCGACATCACCAGCAGTGTCTTTTGCTCCTTTTGCTCTTCTATGAATAGTTGCATGCAGTCCATCTCAAATAACCTCGCCGTAATCGTTTAAGTAATCAGACAGATATTGTTTGAACTCGGTTTGGCCTGTACCCAATTGGTCAAAGGCCGCTGCCTGAGTAAAAATATCTTTGTCACCACGCCCAGACTGCACGATGACTATCGGTCGAAACTGCTCCGTGTTTGCGAAGGTCCTGGACGAAAGATATTCAAACGCTCCAGCAAATGCGTGAGCAGACTCCAATGCCGGTACTAGGCCTTCCAACCTCATACAAAGCTCCAATGCTTCGACAACACGCTGATCGTCCGCGTGTTTCATAGTTATTTGTTTGCGCTGAAACCAATGCGCCAGTAGCGGTGACACACCCACGTAATCGAGACCGGCAGCCACCGAATGAGTTTCTCCTAACTGGCCATCTTCGTCTTGAATAAACTCGGTACAGTAACCCTGAGCGACACCCGGTCGCGCACCGGGATGATTAAAGCGAATTGAGTGTTGACTGGAGCTATACCCTTTGCCAGCAGCTTCAATACCTATCAACTCCACACTTTTTTCGCCAATAAATGCACCAAACGCACCAGCGGCGTTCGAGCCTCCGCCAACGCAGGCAAATATCTTTGCAGGTAATTGCTGGACATCATCCATGCACTGGCTCTTTATTTCTTCGCCAATAATCGATTGAAACCACGCAACCATTTGCGGATACGGCGCACTACCGCATGATGTACCAATGATATAATGAGTATTTTCAAAACTGCCACTCCAGTCTCGAAACGCCGCATCCATTGCATCCTTTAGGGTTTGACTACCTGTTTCGACGGGAACGACCGTCGCACCGAACTTCTGCATCCAAAAAACGTTTGGATATTGGCGCTTTACATCCTTAGCACCCATATAAATGGTGCACTCCAAACCGAAACGGGCAGCCATCATCGCAGTTGCAACTCCGTGCTGCCCCGCCCCCGTTTCTGCAATCACACGTGTTTTACCCATACGTTTGACTAACAGTCCCTGTCCGACTACATTCTTGATCTTATGTGCTCCGCTATGGTTCAGATCTTCTCTTTTTACCAGTATTTCTGCAGGATATTTAAAGTGTCGCTGTAAGTTCGGGCAGGGGGTTAACGGTGTATTAATAC
>JBLHNZ010000294.1:0-5419 GCA_047623245.1 Oceanicoccus sp.
CTGTTCGTTTAAGCTATCGACCGCACCGCTCATCAGCTGAAAAAGCGTATCTTCGACGATGGTTTCATTTGCGTATGGAACGGTTGCAATAGCTAGTGCTGAGTGCGGCATGGCTCCCATTGCATAGATGTCGCTGAGGCAGTGGTTTGTAGCAATTCGCCCTAGTAAATAGGGGTCGTCAATAAAGGCGCGGAAGTAATCAACGGTTTGTAACCATTTTTTTCCGGCCGGTGGTGAAATGACTGCGGCATCGTCGGGATGATTTAAGCCAATATCTACATCGCTGTTCTGCAACGGCTTAAGTTGCGATATTACTCGCGTTAACACGCTGTGCCCAATTTTCGCACCACAGCCTCCACAACGCATTTGCGCCGGTTCTTCGTCTGCCGCTGAAAACGACGCCATGGCCGATTGGCTGGGCATCGGAGCCAAGTTGTTATATTGATCCATAAACTTGCGATCAATATGGTCCTTCCATGTCCACAACCATTTGCCTTTAAAGCTTACAGATCCCTTGGACGCAATGGCTTGTTTGTCACCTGTGATGAGTAGGCTGAGAAAATGGCGCTGCGGTCGGTAAGGTTTGAGTCTGCGATTTTGTATTGTATTGCTAAGGTTTTTGGCAAGTAGCAGGCCGCTGCGCACGGCATAGACCCCACTTTTCGGCAAAGCTTGTGGGGTGAAGTGAGCGATGTCGCCTGCGGCAAAAACGGACGGGTGGGAGCAGCTTTGAAGATATTCGTTGACAGCGACAAACCCCTTTGAGTCGCACTGCAGGCCGGTCGATTGAAGCCAGCTTGGACTGCCGGCGTGGATCGCCCAAATGACGACATCACATATTATGGGAACTTTGTCGGCAAACTCTAACGTGGTTTTCCTGTCTTTGTCGTGCGCCGAGCTGACTTTGTGGTCGTAGTACACATCAATTTTACGCTGTTGCAATTGTTCTGTCATAAGCTGCTGGGCTCGTTGGCTATGAGTTGGTAGCAATTGTGGGCTCGAGCTAACGATGTCGATCTGTGTATTTTCTGACAATCCTTTTTCAGACAAATTATGCATAATGGCAAGGGCAACTTCCACGCTAGCCGCTCCCCCTCCGACAACGCATATCTTAAATCTTGTTGAGTTATTCCAGCTCTCTAATTGATGTTGTATAGAGCGCCATTGGTCCAGAAATCGGTCAATAGGTTTGACGGCTATTCCGTGACTATGAGCGCCGTCAATCGAGCTAAGATCCGGTTGCGATCCAACATTAATCGATAACCAGTCGTAACGGACGGCTGCACGATTATCGCAAATTACCTGTTTCGTGCTTAAGTCAATATTTGTTACAACGCTGTGAAAGAGGCGAACGTTTGCTCTTTCACATAGCCGACGCAAGTCTATGTGTGCCTCATCCAGCTCGTAGTGGCCCGCGATTAAGCCGGGGAGCATGCCTGAATAAGGAGTGTGAACATCGCGGCTGATCATTGTGATTCGTAATCCGGCTATAGGATTCATCGCAAAATGTTTGACGACTGCTAAGTGGCTGTGACCGCCACCAACAAGTACTAGATCCGACGTATAGGGAGTGCTATTCATTCATTACAACTTTTCATTCACTGCTATTTCTTATGTTTTGGAAGTAATCACGACGCTTCGATTAACTACGTTGTCTATAATTTACTGACGGTGACACATATTAAGTTAAACGACTAGTAAAAACAGTATAGGTGGTTATAATCGGCGGCTATTTTGTGTTCTAAGTAGTAACAGGTAAAGCGATAGGAGCTGTATATGCACGGTTTAATGATGAATTCTTCGTTAACGATCACATCGATGATGGAGTACGCGGATAAAATTCACAGTAGTACGGAGATAGTGTCGGTCACCAGCGATAACCCTCGTCATCGATACACATTTTCTGATGCTTTTAAAAGGGTGCGAAAATTAGCCAATTGTTTACAGAAACTAGGCGCAAAGAAAGAAGATTGCATCGCGACTTTAGCGTGGAATGATTATCGACATTTTGAAATTTACTATGCTGTCAGCTGTTCTGGAATGGTGTGTCACACAATTAACCCGCGTCTATTTCCGGAGCAAATTGAATATATTATTAATCACGCTAATGACCAGTTTATTCTGCTTGACGTTGCATTTTTTCCGCTAATAGAGCAATTAAAAGATAAAATCCCGTCGGTAAAAGGCATTATCGTAATGACCGATGCCGCCAATATGCCCGAAACTACTTTAGACAATGTCTACTGCTACGAAACTCTGCTGGAATCAGAGAGTGATGAATTTTCGTGGCCCGAAATTGATGAGCTGGATGCTTCTGCATTGTGTTATACATCCGGAACAACAGGACATCCTAAAGGTGTTCTGTACAACCATCGATCGACAGTTTTGCATACATTCACCGCGTGTTTAAATGACGTAATGGGACTCGCGCGCGAGGATGTTGTAATGCCCATTGTACCGATGTTTCACGTAAATGCCTGGGGGCTGCCTTACGTTTCGGCGGTTGTTGGCAATAAAATTGTATTCCCCGGGGCGAAAATGGCTGATGGAGAAACGTTAACAGCTTTGATCAACGAAGAAGGTGTCACATACTCAGCTGGCGTGCCAACGGTATGGCTTGCGTTATTGAAATATTTGGAAACTACGGGTAAAACCATTGACTCACTAAAATCTGTGATTGTTGGCGGAGCCGCCTGCCCTTTATCGATAATGGAAGAGTTTGAAGATAGTCACGGTGTTTACACTCATGTTGCATGGGGTATGACAGAAATGTCTCCGTTGGGTACTTTTAATCCCAAACTCGATCGCGCAGCATTGGGTGAAAGTGAGTATGCACGAATGCGAGTGAAAGCAGGCCGCTGTATATTTGGTGTCGACTTAAAAATTGTTGACGACGACAATAACGAATTACCTTGGGACGGAAAGGCCTTCGGTGCGTTAAAGGTGAAAGGTCCTTGGGTTTGTAGTCACTATTTTAAGCTTGACGAAAGCGATGTCCATGACGCCGAGGGATGGTTCGATACAGGAGACGTAGCAACTATCGATCCTGAGGGTTTCATGCAGATTACGGATCGCAGTAAAGATGTTATTAAGTCCGGTGGTGAATGGATAAGTTCAATCGATCTGGAAAACACGGCGGTGGACCATCCATCGGTAATAGAAGCAGCTGTGATCGGTATGCCTCATGAAAAATGGACTGAGCGACCGTTGTTATTAGTTATCAAAAAACCTGACTCCGACTTGACTCGGGAAGAAATGCTAGGCTTTTTTAAGGGCAAAGTGGCCAGTTGGTGGATACCTAGTGATTGTCTTTTTGTCGACGAGTTGGCGCATACGGCGACCGGTAAGCTAAGTAAAAAAGACCTGCGCGAGCAGTTTAAAGATTACAGGTTTCCTGACTAATATTCGCATGGGTCTACGTCGTTAAGTAGAATCTAAAAGGTTGTATTTTTTACATCGTCTAATGGCATTAGCCTAGGGACGAAGGATTTTTGGAGAATAGAGAAAGTGTCAGATTATATTGCACCTGTTAAAGACATGGGTTTTGTACTTAAAGAGTTGGCGGGCTTAGGTGAAGTCTGCCAGCAGCCTCATTTTGCAGATAGCAGCGAAGACGTTGTCGACGCGGTTCTCGAGGAAGCTGCCAAGTTTGCCAGCGGCATTTTTTCGCCACTGAATACAGTCGGCGATCTCGACGGCGCAAAATGTGAAAACAATGCGGTGCAGGAAACAACAGGTTTCGCTGCAGCCTACCAACAATTTGTTGAAGGCGGGTGGGTGGCATTGCCATGCACTCAGGAATACGGCGGTATGGGTATGCCGGAAAGTGTTGGTATGGCAGCGATGGAAATGTGGAATGCCGCTAACATTAGCCTAGCGCTTTGCCCAATGTTAGGGCAGGGTGCGATCGGCGCAATAGAAACTCACGCAAGTGATGCAATTAAAGATACGTTCCTAGCGAAAATGATTTCGGGCGAATGGACCGGAACCATGAATTTGACCGAGTCACAGGCGGGCTCTGATCTGGCGGTCGTTCGAGCCAAAGCGACTCCCGAAGCCGGCAATTACCGTATCAGCGGAACAAAAATTTTTATTACCTGGGGCGACCATCAAATGACAGATAATGTCGTCCATTTGGTGCTTGCCCGCACACCTGACGCTCCGGAAGGCGTTAAGGGTATCTCCCTTTTTGTCGTTCCGAAGTTTTTGGTAAATGATGATGGCACGCTGGGAAATCGTAATGATGTCTATGCGGTTTCTGTTGAGCATAAGATGGGTATTCACGGTAGCCCTACATGTGTGATGAGCTTTGGTGAAAATGAAGGTGCTCTCGGTTACTTGGTTGGCGAAGAAAATCAAGGGCTTGCCTATATGTTTACGATGATGAACCACGCGAGGTTAAATGTGGGTATTCAAGGTGTTGCTCTTGCAGACCATGCTTACCAACTCGCTGTTGAATATGCTAGAGGTCGCGTTCAAGGTATCGCCGTTGGTGACAGAGACAAAGGGACTATTATTCGTCATCCCGACGTCCGTCGAATGTTAATGACTATGCGTGCACTCACAGAAGCGTCGCGCGCTTTATGTTATGTTACATCGTCATCTTTTGATATTGCGCATCATCACGCTAACGAACATGTTCGCCGAGCTGCCAACGCACGAGGCGAGTTATTGACGCCGGTTGCTAAAGCTTGGTCTACTGAGATTTCGCAGGAGGTGACGTCTCTCGGAGTTCAGGTACATGGTGGCATGGGGTTTATAGAAGAAACTGGAGCCGCTCAATATATGCGCGATGCTCGAATCACGACGATTTACGAAGGGACCACAGGTATTCAGGGTAACGATTTGATTGGTCGGAAATTGATTCGTGACAAGGGGTTAGAGCTAGGAGTTATGATTGCTGAAATTCGTTTAACCCAGGCTGAAGCGTTAGACGCTGGAAAAGAATTCTCAGTAATTGCGTCGTCATTGTTAGATACAACGAATGCCTTGCAGAAGAGTGTTGATTGGTTTCTAGAAAACTACGAAAATAATCCGCAATTGCCTGGTGCGATATCGGTAAATCTCCTGATGGCTTTGGGTACTCTAACCGGTGGTTGGTTGATGGCTAAAGCCGCGCTAGTCGCCAGAGAAAAAATGGCAGAGGACGAAGAGTTTTACAGTGTCAAAATTATTACGGCGCGTTTCTATGCAGAGCAGATTATGCCCAGAGCCCAAACTTATTTACAAGCGCTTAAAAATGGTGCCGGTATGACAATGGCTTTACGTGACGACCAATTCTAAGTCGATAAAAGAATCTGTGCAGGTTTTTGCTCATATGTTTGTCTAGCGAGGCGAGGTTTGCAGGGGTTTTTTTTAATGGGGTACTTGGTCGATGTAAGGTTTTTTATTGTGGTCGTCGATAGAGTCGGGGGGGCTC
>JBLHNZ010000295.1:0-5384 GCA_047623245.1 Oceanicoccus sp.
AGATAGAAGCTTTCTTGCTATATAGGCCATATAGCGACAGTGTCGTGGTATCAACGGAGATATCACCGCCGCTAACTCGCTGGTTTTTTTCGTAGTCAGCATCATATTCTTCCCAGCCTACGCTCGCACCGACTACAGTGCTGTCGCTGAGTCTGTAGTCCGCACCAATGATGAATGTCATTGCATCCAGATCAAACCCGTCTTCGCGGTCGGTGGCATCCTTTTCGCCAGAACCAGCTGAAATATTGGCAAAAATCGAAAAGTCTTCACTTAAGCCAACTTCATCTCCGCTTGCTCCCATTCCGAGTATTCGGCTATTGTTTGCAAAGTATTGTTTTTCATCTGAATCTGCATAATTTGCGTTGGCTAGTCGAGTCAATAGCCCTGAAATTCTGCTGCCGATCATGGCATTTTGTCCCGACATAGTGTCTGTCGCAATGTTACTTTGGGCCATAACTTCTTCGCCGGCAACTTGCTGTAGGACGTTCGCTAATTCTGCTTGTGAGATACCTAGATTTTTGGAGGATTCTAAGGGTAGCCCGATGGCCGTGTGAACCATTTCACCGCAACGATCAAATAGATCCGTTCTTTCTACGCTACCTTCAAAATCCTGCGCTGCGACAAATTGCCCACAAACGGCGTTGACCCCATCTCCCATTCTTTGTTGTAAGTCTGTCTCTCCGGCCTTACCGAGGGGTAGCGTTGGTTCATAAGCAAAAGATGTAGCCGGCACACTTAACAAAGCTGAAAAAATAATAAATTTTGAATTTGTACCAATTGACATGATGATGTGTCCTTATCTGTTGTTTTTATACAGCTAGTGGTTATAGTTATAGCAATATAGTACTTTAACCCAAAGATGGTTTTTTACAACTGTTAACGCAACTGCAGCCGAGAAATAATGAACAAGTCGGATAGTAACAAAAGTCCAATCGACGCTGAGAATCACGAAAAGACGGTTCTTGTATCGAGAACGACTCAGTTTTCCGGTTCAGCAAAGGCCGATCTGGCCAGCAGCAAGGAAAAAACAGTCGCTAACGATGAGACAGTCGTTGTGGCAAGAAACACTACCAGCGCTGACCCAGATAGAACTCTCGTATTACCTCCTGAAACACTGACAAAAGACCCCAATCTTACCGTTGCTTTACCCAACAATGGACGCGTCGACGAGAGCAATTTTGCTGGTTTTAAATTGGGCGACACCATTAAGGGTCGTTTTGTTTTGAAAGAACACCTAGGTGCCGGTGGCATGGGTAGCGTCTATAAGGCGCTTGATTTGATACAGGAGGAGGCGCAAGACAAAAACCCCTGGGTAGCGATAAAATTACTTGATAATATTGAGATGGATGGGCAGGACGCCCTCATTTTTTTACAGCGAGAAACCAGTAAGGCGCGGAGTCTGTCGCATCCGAATATCATCACTGTCTACGATGTAGACAGGGATGCGAATGTCGTGTTTATGACGATGGAATGTCTCGATGGTATTTCTCTTGAGCAATGGATAGAGCAAAACTCGCCTGCATCACTGGAAAAATGTCTACCAATATGGGAAGCAGCGGCGTCTGCACTGGAATATGCCCACCAGAAAGGGTTGGTGCACTGCGATTTCAAGCCGGGCAATGTAGTCATCAGCAAGACGAACGAAATAAAAGTCATAGATTTTGGTATAGCTAGAGCGAAAGCCGACGCATTCAGCGGAAAAACCATGCTTGACCTAAACGCAATGGGGGCGATGACGCGAGCCTACGCGAGCTGCGAAATGATTGAAGGTCAGGCTCCCGAGCCCACCGACGACATATATGCCTTGGCAATCGTCATGTATAAAATGCTGACCGGTAAGCATCCCTATCCGGGAAAAACGGCGACGCAGGCTAGAGCCATGAAAATGTCTCCACCTCCTATAAAGAATCTAAAGAAATCGGTATGGTTGCAGCTCAGTGCCGGCTTAAGTTATGACCGAGCGAGCCGTCCACAACACGCCTTGGGAATTCTGAAAGGCCTGATTAAAGAAAAATCGGTTTTTGATGTCCGGCTCGTTGGGGCGGGAGTGGTCGCTTTACTAGCTGTATCTGGTTTTCTGGGGTTGCAGCTTAGCCAACAAAAAGACCAGCAAGTACCACTTGCACCGCAAAATACGGTTATTCCGGTCCAGCGCCAAGAACCTGTTTTGCCACCGGCGGAAGCGGAGGAATTGGAAGTTAAATTGTCTACCGGCGAAGCTCACCTATTGATGGGTTTCTATATCCTGCCCCCTACCAACAATGCTTACGATGCTTTCAAAAGTGTGTTGGCGCTGTATCCCAACAATGAGAGGGCGGCGGCTGGTATTAAGGAAATTGCCGACCATTTTGCAGCCGAAGGTAAACGCTATGGAGCCAATCGACAGTCAGAGCAGGCCCTCAATGCGATTCAGCAAGGGTTAAAGATAATGCCCGATCATGCTGAACTGCTTTCTTTGCGGGAAGAATATTTTCAATGAATAATGTGGCTGGCCCCAGATTAGCATAAGGATCCCGGATGAGCAGCAGCGAGCGCTACTTAATGTTATTCTTGCGATTTATGTGGGTTATTTCTGTTGGCCATACGAAAAAATGCGACTATTATGTCACAATAACGTGTTGTTAAAATACTAAAAAGTCAGATTGATAACACAGGGTTGTTTTGTGCAATACGCTCTTATTAGGAGAATACAATGGACGGTAACAAGTACGTAGCCAAACCAAAATTTGGGGCCAGCTTCGTTCCAAAAGTCAGACCGTTAAATCGAGCTATTAGTGCTGCTGTTGCCCTTATTTCCTTGGCAAGCTGCGGTACGACTACACAGGAATCGGGTCTATCTGGTAAGGCAGGCTTTACGGTAGAAAAGCTGGTATTAGTCGATTGCCTTCTGCCAGGACAGGTTAGGAAACTAGGCACCCAAAATACATTCGTGACTCCTCGTCAGCCCGCTCGCTTGCACGCATCAGAATGTAGTATTCGCGGAGGAGAATATACTGAATACGATCGCGCAAATTTAACATCTTCCGTCAATGTCTGGACCCCGCTTGCACAAAAAGGAGATGCCAAGGCGCAGAATTATCTCGGAGAGATTTATGAAACAGGTATCACAGGCACCCCAGATTACCAGTTGGCAGCGCTCTGGTATCAACGAGCTGCAGACCAAGGTTTAAAGGCGGCGCAGGTTAATCTTGGGTTCTTATATGAATCGGGTAAAGGTGTCTCGCAAGACAAAGCAAAGGCCCTTAATTTATATCGGTTGGCCGCTGATTTAAAAGACGACCAGCTAGAGTACATGTCTGTGGTCGACAAGAAGGTTTCAGACCAATTAAACAGTTGGAAAAAGAAACTTAGTCAAAGCCAGAGCGAGACCAATAAGCAAAAAAATGTGGCGAGCAATTTGCAGAAACAACTAGTTTTAGCGAATTCAAAACTGAAAAAGCTAGCGCTGGCCACCTTGAAATCAAGAGACCAGCCCGCAAACGTTTCCGCCTCAGCTACTAAGCAATTGGCAAAATTGCGTAGCGAAAAGCAATATCTGATTCAAAAACTGAGTAGCCAAAACGACAAAATCGTCAGGCTGCGGCAGCAAGCTCGACAAGATAGAGCTCGGATGAATTATCAGATTGATGGTCTGAACCAAAATCAGCTACAACTGGCGAAACAAATTGGCGAAAAGAAACTTGAGCTAGCGAGAGTAAAAAGCTTACTCGCAACGGTTAGTGGTGAGTATCAGCAAGAAAAAGTGCAGTATCAACAAGACTTAACTAACAGTGCGAAATCGGATAGCGAGAAAAGCTATCAGGAACAAATAGCAAATCAGTCTATTGCGCTAACAGAGTTGAAACAAAAAATTGCGTTCTATAAACAGCAAGAAAATATTTACAATGAAAATATTACCCATCAAAGATCGGAGTTAGACAACAATGAAAATCAATCCGAAGAATTTAAACAACTCAGCCAAGCAAAAATTGATAGTTTAGTCCTTGAATTAAGGCAGACACAATCGCTTGTTGAAAATAATGAGCTCCGTCAACAACAGCTCTCTACGGAGAACGAATCGTTATTGGATCAATTGCAAAAGCAATTTGTACAGTCGGAGCAGGAGAAAAGGACAATTGCGAACCTCACTGACCTTCTTGCCGAAAAAGCAGGAGCGTTGACGGATAGACACGATCAAATTATACGATTAGAAGAAAAAGTTAATCAGCTGGACGCGAGACTAGCGGGATTAAACAACTTACCCAAACCAATTTTAGCGGTTGCGTCAATCCCCCAGCGTTCTGACGTATCGGCGCCGATAGGCGATGGTGCAAACTCTGATTCATTGAATAGTCGGTTCGGAGAATTTCATGCATTGATAATTGGAAACGACGAATACCAATACCAACAAAACTTGAGAACAGCGGTTGCCGACGCAGTTAGCATCGAAAAAGTATTGTCGACTCAGTATGGTTATAAAACAACTTTACTGTTAAATGCGACGCGTAAAGATATCTTGAGTACTCTATACACGCTGCAGGGTGAGCTAGATAACACTAAAAATTTATTGGTCTATTACGCCGGTCACGGTGAGATGCGAGATTCGAGAGGGCACTGGTTGCCTGTCGATGCAGAGATCAGAGATCAGTCTAACTGGATACCTACACAACAAGTCACCGATCTGATTTCTCAATTCGATGCTCGAAAAATCATTATTATTGCGGATTCATGCTTTTCCGGGGTGCTGACTCGTAGCTCGATTTTGTCTCCGGGAATTAAGATAGACGTCAACAATCAGAAGCATGTGAAATGGCTTAACGCAATGTCGAAAGGAAAGTCGCGAACAGTATTGACCTCTGGTGGGCTACAGCCGGTATTGGACGGTGGCGGCGGTGAGCATTCCGTTTTTGCCAAACACTTCCTTTCGGCGTTAGACAACAACAAATCTGTTATCGACGCGCATACTCTTTACAATCAAATCTTTCCTGCCGTAAAGGAAGATGCAATTACCCTGAATGTTGAACAATCACCACAATATGCTCCGATAAAAGGCGTCAACCATCACTCGGTTGATTACTTCTTTATTAGTCAGGGAGGGTAGTGGTTTTTTCACTCAGGCCACTACACATTAATACAGAGGCCTGTGAAACGCACAGCGACAGAGGTTAGTTTAAGCGGAAAAGTGAATTAATTAGTCGATGTACCGTTTACGCGAGATCAGAAAAACTTTGCTTTTTTTCCGAAATATTTTCGCAATACAGTGTGTTGTGTTTGTCTCTGCGTGCCAGAGTCCCCACGTACTATTTCATGATAAAACTGTTGAACTAAACCTGACATCCGAGATAATTAAAACATCGTTATTTTCACACAAGATTTACAAAAATAACCGTGAGTCGAATGGTAAA
>JBLHNZ010000296.1:0-5381 GCA_047623245.1 Oceanicoccus sp.
GGCAACTGGAACAATTTGTCCATGGGTGACTATACTTACTTGTTGGCATCACCTGGGCTAGGCAAGAAAAATTTGCAAACGCAATTGGATAGCCTTTACGATAACCACTATCCAATAGAAGAAAATGATATCGTTAGTTCATTTAGAGCGCATAGTATAGCGGAGGCCAATACATTCATTTGGTCAGCTATCGGGATGCCCGTCATTGAAACAGTGCAGCTTCTAGCCATTTTTGTGCTCATAGTAGCCATTGTTAACTACACCAACCTGGCTACCGCGCAGTCACTGGGAAGAACCCGCGAAGTAGGCCTGCGCAAAACAATGGGGGCCGGCCGTGCACAATTATTGGTACAGTTTTTGGTCGAGAGTATTCTTATTGCTCTTATTTCCATGGTTATTTCATTAGCTTGTCTTGAAATCGCTGTACCGATTTTTAATGCCGCCTTGGGTAAAGGGCTTACTATTAACTACGTTGAGACTCTCCCCTGGTTGCTGCTCACGACTCTGACAGTAGGCGTGATGGCTGGAGCCTATCCCGCGCATCTAATTACCAAAACCACACCAATCGATGCGCTCCGAAATTCATCGAGCAAAGGAGCCAAGGGTAATCTTTTTCGTTCGCTCATGTTGGGAGTTCAATTTTCTATTTCTATCTTCATTCTTGCTATTGTAATGGTCGTATACTTTCAAAATTCCAAGCTGGAACAAAGCGGTGATATTTACGCGCGCTCGCAAATCATCACTCTAAAGAGACTCAATATTTCTGGTATCGAAAATAAATTGGATACATTGAAAAATGAATTAGACGCAATTGAAAATGTTTCTCGTACGGCTTTTTCAAGTCAAGTGCCGTTTCAACAATGGAACTCCAGCTTTGATGTCAGTGCCACTCAAGGAGACGATAGTAATGTTGTTTCACTAAACCAGGTCAGTGTGAGTCCAACTTTCTTTGATTTGTATGATATGCCCATTTTGAAAGGACGACGTCTAACAAAGGAAGTTTCCGGGGACACTCTTAAAAGCGATGTGTACACCGCTAATGTTGTTGTCAATGAGTTACTGTTGCAGAAATTGGGATTTACCTTGGAAACAGAAAACCCCATTTTTTATGATTTTTCAGACGATCGCCCTTCGCGAGCTTATTCTATTGTGGGTGTCGTGCCAGATCAAAATTTTTTAGGGTTTCATAATGTTATCAAGCCGATGGCCTTTATGATGCGCCCAGCATGGTATTCGATTGCATCGCTGCGGGTAGAGGGGAGCAACATCAAAAGCACTATGGGGGAGATTGAAAAAGCCTGGGAAGATGTCATTCCAGACTACCCTATTCAGGTTGAATATCTTGATGAAACATTCAATGAAGTGTTTAAAGTTTTCAACGCGATGACTAAGACCTTAGGCGGCTTTGCTTTCCTAGCTATCACACTCTCCATGGTTGGACTATTTGGTATGTCGGCTTTTATGGTTGAGAGAAGAACCAAAGAAATTGGTATTCGAAAAGTTATGGGTGCTAATCTGCGACAAATAGTCGGTCTCCTCATCTGGCAATTTTCTAAACCTGTATTGTGCTCTTTAGCGGTCGCCTTACCTGCGGCTTATCTTGCCTCGAACACCTATCTGAACTTTTTTGCCGATCGCTTATCACTACCGGTGGTAATAATTATTTCAGCAGGATTGGCGGCAACCTTATTTTCCTGGGCTATTATTTCCTTCCACTCGATAAAAATAGCGAGAGCAAATCCGATACGCTCATTACGTTACGAGTAAGTCTTATAGGCAGGATAGCAAAGGGCCGGCAAGTGGTGTCGCAGAAAAAGCACACCACTCACGAAAGTCAATCCGTCCTGATATATTTTTGTTTACGTTAATATCACCGGCTGTTCATCATTATTGAGATTAAACACTCGCCCATTTCAGAATTAGTTTGTAAACTAGCGCTCCAAACTAATTAGTAGCGCTAGATTTCTATATGGCAGATCCACTTTTTGATATTCAAAACTCATTTCCAAAACTTACTGGGTCCAATCACGACATTGCCCTCACTATTGGAGATGGCTCGATTACGTATGCCTGTCTCAACGAACGTATCGAGAGTTTTGCCAGCGGCCTAGTTACTGAACAAGAGGATTTATCCGAAGAACGTATCGCCTTTTTAATTCCTGGCAGTTTGGACTACGTGACGACCTTGCTCGGTATCTGGAAAGCCGGCGGGATTGCTGTTCCTCTCAGTGTGAGTTCAGCAATTCCTGAACTGCAACACGCGCTTAGTAGCGCCGCCGTAACGCGCATAATAGTTGGCAAAGAATATCGAGAGAAATTGCGGGAACTATGCCAGACTTTGGCCATAACCATGACATCGACCGAAGACGTGATTAATGTCCATTCCGCACGACATCTATCATCGTCCTTTCCTCTACTTGATGCCGGTCGCCGCGCAATGATATTGTTCACCAGCGGCACAACCAATAAGCCAAAAGGTGTTGTAACGACCCATGGCAATATTTGCGCGCAGATAACGACGTTAGTTGACGCTTGGGAATGGCAAAAATCCGATACCATTCCTCTGTTTCTACCATTGCACCACGTGCACGGTATTATCAATGTTTTATGTTGCGCGTTATGGGCGGGCGCCTGTGTCGATATTTATCCCAGCTTTAATATGGATAAAATAGTAGAGAATATCATCGCCCGAAAATATTCAGTATTTATGGCAGTACCCACTGTGTACTCGAAGCTAATCCAATATATCGGTTCAGTCCCAGCCGAACGACAGGACGCTATTTGCGCAGGCTTCAATGCCATGCGCCTTAATATTTCGGGGTCAGCCGCATGCCCCATACCCATTTTTGAAAAATGGAAAAAACTAACACAGCAGACTTTATTAGAGCGTTACGGAATGACAGAGATTGGCATGGCTATTTCCAACCCCTACCGTGGGGAGCGAAGAGCTGGAGCCGTTGGTTTGCCCTTACCGGGAGTCGAAGTCGCTCTGTTTGACGAAGCGAATGAGATCATCACAAATGAAGATATATCGGGTGAAATCAGAGTCAGGGGTTCAAGTGTATTCCTTGAATACTGGAATAATATTCAGGCAACCAATGAGACGTTTAACGAGGGCTGGTTTTGTACCGGCGATGTAGGCATATTGGAAGCAGGCTATTACCGTATAATGGGGCGCTCATCGATCGACATAATTAAGTCGGGTGGCTATAAGTTATCAGCCCTTGAAATTGAAGGTGTATTGTTAAACCACGAAGATATTGATGAATGCGCAGTCATTGGTGTTGCCGATGAAACCTGGGGGGAGTCGGTCACCGCTTTTCTTGTGTTGCGCCCCAACACTCAACTTAGTATAGAAGGGCTAAAGTCGTGGTCCAAGGATAAAATGTCCACGTATAAGATCCCAAAAGAGATCAAAGTTGTCGACAGTTTACCTCGAAACGCTATGGGGAAAGTCACCAAAAAAGAGTTAAAGAAATGGCTCTAACGGCACTTAATAAAGCGAAATAGTGCACAGTATGTTAGAAACAAGGAGTTTTCCAAGCCTCCCATTTTTCTCAACCGTTAGTCCGTACCAAAAAAATTCGCCGCGTGTATAATATTGACCGCGGTCATTTAGTCGACCCCGATATCACTATTTCGTAACTAGCCAAAGAGCGTGGACAACGGGCGGAAGAAATATAGCCAAGATAATAAGTACTATTTTGTTCATGATATTGGTTTCCTATTTAAATTATTTTTTTGGGGTTCTTCCCATCAAGATCACTAGCGACTTTCCCAGACTCTCTAACAACTATCGCGCGCTTTGCGACTAATGCATAAAAAAACCAAAACATACCTAACTCTATTAGTCTCACTGCTTATGCACTAACAGGAACAACCCGAATCAAATCGGTGCCGCCAGTCTTTTGAATTTTCCCGGCGGTCACGACAACGATATCTCCTTCTTGCACGTAGCCGAGAGATCGAGCCTTTTGGATCGCGAAATCAATTTTTGCGTCATCGTTTACTTCGCCTTTGTAATGCAACGCCAACACCCCCCAATTCAAGGACAGGCGACGAACCACTTGAGGGTTCGTTGTTATCGCCAATATGGGACATTCAGGGCGATATTTGGAAATCATACGGGACGTAAATCCTGATTCTGTTAAACATATAACAGCTGCAGCTTCTATATGGTCTGCCATCGTTTTCGCCGCTTGGCTCACCGCTTCCGTGACCACATGATATTCATTGGCGATGGTGCGCTGTAAGTAACCGTATTCCTTTAATTTCGCTTCGGCACTAAGAGCGACCGACGACATCGTTGCCACTGTCTCAACGGGGTACTTGCCAATGGCTGTTTCGCCGGACAACATAACGGCCGAGGTGCCGTCGAAAATGGCATTGGCTACGTCACTGACTTCAGCGCGCGTTGGCATAGGGCTACGCTCCATACTATCCAGCATTTGTGTCGCAGTAATTACCGGCTTACCTTTCAATACCGTTAAGGCAATAATTTTCTTTTGTATATTCGGTACTTCTTCCAAAGGCACTTCCACACCAAGGTCTCCTCGAGCGACCATAATACCGTCGGCTGCACCGATGATTTCTTCAAGGTTCTCCACGCCTGTATGATTTTCAATTTTGGCAATAATAGGAATATGGGGATTATTATTATCGGCTAAAACCTTGCGTATATCGGAGATATCCTGGGCACTTTGAACAAATGATGCCGCGATATAATCGACATCGTGTAACGCTGCGAAAGCGAGGTCTTTTTCGTCCTGTGCACTTAAGCCACTCAACTGTAATTTTGTAGCAGGTAAATTAACGCCCTTACGGTTTCCCAGCATACCGCCATTAACAACAGTGCAACACAGATAGCTTGGATGGCAATGAAGTACTTGTAAACGAATGGCACCGTCATCCAGCAGAATAGGATCACCTTCTTTTATTTCATTCGGAAGGTTCTTATAGGAAATACTAACGCCTTCAGTATTTCCTATACGGTCGTCGGTGTACAAATTGAATTCTTGTTGAGCAACAAGATCTACGTTTGCACCTTCCAATAGACCCGTGCGAATTTCTATGCCTTTTGTATCCACCAGAATTGCTACATTGGCATTAACCGCCACTGCACATCTGCGTATGCGCTCGACACGGATCAAGTGCTCTTCGTGACTCCCATGAGAGAAATTGAGACGGGTAACATTGACCCCCGCTTTGATCATTTCCTGTAAGACCGTATCACTATCACAAGCGGGACCGACAGTCGCAATAACCTTCGTTTTACGAAAACGGGCTTTGCGTGAAAGTACGCCATTACCTTGTATTTCAGACAAGAAAACTCTCCATCTTTAATTTATGTAAACAATCTTACCAAACGGTTGGTATCACCT
>JBLHNZ010000297.1:0-5369 GCA_047623245.1 Oceanicoccus sp.
GAAGTGACTAATTAAGCACAAGCACAAGCACAAGCAACTACAAGGCTTTGATTTGCTTATCCATCATTTCAATCAATTGGTCGCGAGTAAGGCTGTAGGGTTGATCTTGATTTAATTGCAGTAGCTCAGTCATGGCCTGACCTAGCGTAAAGTGGGCTTGGGCTGCGTTTGGTACCACCATGTAACGGCGCTTTGGTTTGTCAGAAAATAAGGCGTGCATAACGGCCTCAGCCACTTCTTGCGGATCTTTCGATTGCGAAGCGTTTCCCATACCCGCTTTCATCCTAGTCAACTCGTCAGCATAAGCCGAGTCCTCACCCCAATAACCCTTCCTTTCTAAGCGTTTTACAAAGCTCTCGCCAATCTTGGATGCATAATTCCCTGGTTCGATAACGCTAACTTGGACATCGAAGCGTTTCATCTCTGTAGCCAAGGAATCGGTGAACGCTTCTACGGCATGTTTACTCATACTGTAGTGACCAAACATGCTGCCCGACAGAATACCGGAAATTGAGCCCGTAGTGGTGATTCGCCCTTTGCTTTCAATGATCATGGGTGCAAAGGCTTGCGTCACTCTGTAGGGACCTAAAACATTGACGTTAAGCTGCCAATCAAGCTCTTCCACCGGCACCTCGATCAATGGTCCTATCACAGCGATGCCCGCATTGTTAACAAGAGCATCTAAGCCGCGCCCCTTATCAGCAATTTTTTTCACAGCAGCATCAATCTGTTCCTGATCAGTCACATCTAAACGGACAGATTCGACGTTATTCATGGCGTTAAGGCGCTGAAGATCGGCATCTTTGCGGGCGCCAGCGTAAACCAGATAGCCATTTTCCGACAACACCTGCGTGATCTTCAGTCCAATACCGGAACTGGCCCCGGTAACAAGTACTGTTTTTTGATTGGCTTTTTGAGATTCGCTATCTCCTGCGAAACTAGTAAAGGAAAAGACTGCCAAAAATACTAAAATAAGAATCTGAAAATAATTCGACACGACGGTGCTCCTTTGGAATTTAATGCGAGCTAACGGCTCTTTTTTCGCCTACCTTACACCGAGTGTCAGTCCGACGCAATTATCGCCGCAGCAAGCTATTACAACTACAAAAGCTGTACAAAAATAGTGAGTAATACCTCGGTGGCAGGGCGTCAATTGCTTCTGAGGATTATCCCGTACTCGGAGCATTTATCAGTGCTATGCTGGAGCCGTATGTGTATTCGCTGCCCCTTGTGACTGCTAGCCAAACAGCCTCGCATGCGGAGGGTCTCTTTAATCTGCCAAAAGTAAACGTACTCTACGAAGTTTTCGTGAAGATCAATGGGAAGTATTGTTACCTTTGGCGAGCAGGCGTACCGTCATCTAAGGATTGTTAAGTATCGTCAAAGTTTGCTCAAGCCTCTCAGTGGGCTCAGTCATCTCGAGCAGCTCCTGTTTTAGATTTGGGTCCATCTGCAGCATACCCATCACAGAAAAACTGAACTTTTCAGCCGGCATCTTTTGCCAGTAATCGTCATTTAAAGCTTCTTGATATTCAGCATTGCCGTGCGCTAGTATCGTTAGGCGCCGCAGGATTTTCTCTTGAGCCTGTTCAAGCATTATCAATGTTTGCTCAGTTATCGGCGTGTCGGGCCACTGTTCGCAGCCCCATATATTGAATGGCAAGGTTTGTACCTCATTTTGAAGTCTGAGCCGGATGTTGGTATCCACCTCAATCAGCATTCTGCCATCCTCCAATTCTTCCAGTAAAGTTATCGGGCCGGCGGAAAAAATATCGCAGGGCTTATAGGTGGCTTGGTTAGAATGAAGCGCCTTTTCAAGGCTTTGGTTATTACTCGGCGCATGCAGAACTTTCTCAGTGTGACAAACGCCGAGTAACAGTTGATGCTCAAGACAATGCAGAACCATTTTCCGATAGCGCGGCTCGAATACATGCAGCTGGCAGGGCACTCCTGGAAAGTTGACAGAATTGGGGATTGGAAAAAGGGCTACTTCTATCATTGACATTATGTCCACTTTTGCTCGTAATAAAGTTATTGCCTCGACGGCCCTTAATGTACTGCCAGGGTTTGATAGAAATCATAACATGCTGCTTCGGTCAGTAACTGCCGGTTTTCAGCTATTGCAAACCCGTGTCGTGTTTAAGTTGTACTCGCATCAGAATACAGACTGAGAGAGAGCGGCAGTTCCAGTGTATTGCCGTGATCTCTCTGGGGCTGGTTAATCATTTCGTCGCAGGCAGATTGGTGTTGTAACGTCAGTGATGTCACCGGCATCGAACGCAGCGCTTCACGCATGTGCATAAGACTTTGGTATCGCAAGGGTTTACCGTTATCAAGCACTAACCGATATTCATTATCGTTCATGATTACGCTAGCTTGATAGCCAACCATATCGATCGATCGAATAATGACTGGCACGTGTGTCCCGCAACTTGAAAATTCCTTCAGTGTGATTTTCATTAAATTTTCGTCTTTGGTAATAAGCTTTGGGTGCATTCTTCTCTGTGTTATACGCATCAGCTTACGTCGAGGATCACCCCTCGTTTTAAAATATCCAAGGGGTGTTGTCAACATGTCGATTACATTTCGACAAGTAAGAAAATCTAAAAATGAAAAACACAAAAATGTACACAGGTTATTGTTATCCAGCCCCAGCCCCAGCCCCAGCCCCAGCTATCAGTTACGCTCTTTGACTGTACTATTAATCCTCGCTAAACATTAGTTGCGTCGCAATAGTCCTGTTTACAAAAAGTCTTCGTCAAGAGAGTTCAGAATGTCGTCGATACAACGTGACACGGCCGTATTGATTCTAATTCTTTCGATGAGAGGCCATGTGGCGCGCTCACCGTCAGTGATCAATTCAGCGCTTTCATTATTGGCTAACGAATCATAAAACATACTTGCCCTTAGGTATCGCGCGGTGGGGAGGATATTGATATCCGCCGAATTTTCCTGGATAGCCGTACTGAACCAGTTTCTTGCCAGCGCATTAAGGGGATAAGCTTCTTTGATAGCCTCCATTGCGAACGGGAAAAGTACGCGTAACCATTGTCGACTGGCCGACTGGTAAATGTTCACCCACCGGCTCACGAGGCTCTCGTCGCCCAAGGAAGAGCCTTTGTTACGCAGTAGCAAGGGGTTGGCCTGACTGCTGATGAAATGGTTTACACCATAAAGGCGCGCGAGACGTTTTGTTGGCAGTTCATCAGTAATTGAACCGTCAATCCACGACCGGGAAGGAACATACGGCTGTCTTTTTCCGTTATTGTCCTTGGCCATTAATTTTACCGAGGGAAAAACTCCCGGTAGCGCGCAAGATGCTATGATTGACTCGCGAATGAGAGCGTTAGGAGCTGTTATAGAATTTAGTAAACGCGAGCGCTGTTGAGCTTCCTTTGGCGCTACTGAAATGTTGATATGAAAACCTGAGGTTTCAAAAGCTTCGGAAAAAGTCATATCGGGTATGATTTTTACCAGTAAGTTTTCGAGGTCATGAAGGTCAATCCGACGTTGACTGTACTCAGTCGCTTCAAATTTCAGAACATCAGAAATGTCACTGCTGTTGAGGAATGTCGTTAAGTCTTCTTTTGTTCGAGTTCCAATCAGGGCGGCAACAAACGAGCCTGACCCGGCACCAGAGATTACCTGAGGCAATATGTTTTGTTCTATCATCGACTTAACAACACCGAGATGAAATGCGCCGAGCGCGCGTGCACCACTCAACATTAAAGCGGACCGACCGAAACACAGTCGTGCTCGTCTAAAATAAGCTGTTTTTTGGGCTTGTGGTATGCTGCCAGAATCTTCGCCCTTGAGATGGTTCAAAGCACTAACCAGCTCGGCCACATAGTTTTCGACAAGAGTTTTGGTTCCAAATTGAGCGCGCGTGTACAATTTCGTTGCACCCATTCCGCCCATGTTCCCGTGAATTCCTTCATTGAGGTAGTACAGCAGCCTGAGCGGATCCCCTGAAGCTCTGATTTCGACGAGTTCATTATATCGACGACGAATCACTCGATAATCATAACGTCCTGTTTCATCGGAGTTTTTCCATTCGAGGCTGCCTGAATTTTCGTCTTCTGCGATTGCGTTGCTGCGCCAATCGTCGTAACTGTTTGCTAATGTCACTGGTTTCTCCCTAAGGTTACACTAATCGGTTAAGCGTTGATCGTATAATCACTGCAGGAATTGTGCCCACGTCCTAGACGTGACATTGAAGAAATATTCTCCAACTGCTTTGTAGTCAGCTAGACGATCACTTTTCACTAACGTTGAGTTCACATGGCTGTAAACCGAGAGAGATCGTTACAGACAAGCTGTGTCGTTATTTAATAGCGCATCAGCGATCTGATAACGGACACGATACACAGTACTAAGCAATATTAGGATAGGCGGACAGAGTAGCCTAATGAAATCACCACTTTTACTACTAAAATAAATGAAAAAAGCCCACAGGGTGGGGGCTTTCACAACGTAGGCATGGACACTATTTAGTTGAGATTATAAATCGTTCCACTGGCTTTTTTCGCCAGTACATCTAACTCAATCACGCCGAAGTTTTGATCTCCAGTGCTGACATGGTCGAGGCTGAATATTTTCAATTTCCCTCCCTCGCGTCGCCAGATCCCACGGAAAATCGCCGAAACCATCGTGTCGGCGTCGGGGAATGCCCGAGCACTGCCACTGTAAGTACCTCCGGTGCGGTCTCCACCGGAATCTAGTACATAGGTGACAAAAACATGGCCATACTTATCGGCGTCGCCTTCAAGGGTAATTGTAGAGCTTGTTTCTCCTACTACGACTGACATTACATCGAGTTCCACGATGAATGTTGGTTCATTAAGATTCATATCCTTATCCTTTTCATTATCGAAGAATACTGCTGCGAGCACGAAACGTTGCCCGTCTAAAAAGCTTAGCGCAATTTTCCCGAGTCGCAATCAGGTAATTTAGACGCGGTCCGATAATTCCCATGCCAATCGTATAGGGAATTGTAGTCATTTTTTTGACTTAACTGATGGACATCTCGATCTAAGGCACAGGGGAGCTGCTTCTTTTTCGGTGACCTATTGAAGTTAGTCTTGATTTAAGACCAATTTATTATTGAAAAGAAAGAAGATGTTGTAGTGTTAAATGTCGATAACAATAAATCTAAGATGCCATAAAACACGGTCATGTTCAGCGGTTTATATCCTGCCAGAGTATTGTAAATATTATGTTTAGGCTTGGTGATCATTTAATGGACACAAGTCATTAACGTATTTTCCGAGATCGAGTATTCAACGAATGGTCACAGGTTAGCGCATACAATATTTCGTGTAAAAAGCTTATATTTAGATTTTACTTTTCGAATTCACTAAGTTGACAAC
>JBLHNZ010000298.1:0-5341 GCA_047623245.1 Oceanicoccus sp.
TACTCACGGCACTAGCGAGGCATTAAGCGTCGCTTTTTACGGTGGTTCCATCATGGGGTTGACCGTAGCCTCGATGGGATTGCTGGGTTTAGGTATTTTGTATTTCTTGTTCGGTTCTAATCCAGAGCACGCCGATGCTATTCATGGCTTCGGTATGGGTGCATCGACAGTGGCGCTATTTTCTCGTGTCGGCGGGGGCATCTTTACTAAGAGCGCAGATGTTGGCGCTGATCTTGTAGGGAAGCTTGAAGCGGGTATTCCCGAAGACGATCCTCGAAATCCAGGTGTTATTGCCGACAATGTTGGAGATAACGTTGGTGATGTCGCGGGTATGGGGTCCGATATTTTTGAATCGTATTGTGGCTCGATGATAGCAACAATAGCCATCGCATCGTCAATGTCTCTTGGAGTCATTGGCGCCCTTGGCGGAGATCGTGGGCAGCTAATGTTTGCGCCGTTGGCCTTGGCCTCGCTGGGCTTATTGTGTTCAATAGGAGGTATTTTACTGGTACGTGCTTCTGTGCGTAAGGCGCCCGCGCTCGCGCTACGGATGGGTACCATCGGCGCAACGATTTTGTTTATTTTGACATCCTGGTTATTGCTGGACCAGCTGGGTATCCCCGTGGGTGTTTGGCTATGCGTTGTATGTGGTGCTGTAGGTGGAATTATCATTGGCCTAGTCACTGAGTATTATACGGGCGGGAGCCCGGTAAGAACGATTGCAAAAAGTGGCGAAACCGGACCGGCAACCGTAATGATTTCCGGACTTGCTATTGGCATGGAATCGGTGGTCGTCCCTGTGTTGACGATAGCGGCGATTATATTATCGACAAGTCTTTTATTACCAGACGATGCTGGTGTCTACGGGGTAGGAATTGCAGCCGTCGGGATGTTGGCGACCGTTGGTATTACTATGGCCATAGACGCCTATGGCCCAGTAGCGGATAACGCAGGTGGTATTGCCGAAATGGCTGATTTAGGTGACGAGGTACGGGCCATAACCGATGGGCTCGATGAGGTAGGAAATACCACGGCTGCAATTGGGAAAGGTTTTGCCATTGGTGCTGCCGGCCTTGCTGCGCTGGCAATTATAGCTGCCTACATTGAAGTGATAGAGCAAAAGGTTGAGGGGTTTACGCTCGATATAAGTGATCCTTTGGTATTAACGGGTATGTTTATAGGTGGTATTTTTCCATTTTTGGTGAGCGCAATCACTATGCGTGCAGTCGGTGATGCTGCTTTCGATATGATTAAAGAAATCCGCCGGCAATTCAAGGAAATACCAGGGTTGATGGAAGGCACTGCAAAGCCGGACAGTGAGCGTTGTATCGATATTGCGACTCAGGCAGCACTGCGTCGCATGATATTACCTGGTGTTCTGGCTGTTGGTTCGCCTGTCGTAGTTGGTTTTCTGCTCGGTCCGGCTGCCCTTGGCGGATTGTTAGGTGGTGCTTTGGTTACTTGTGTTTTAATGGCCTTAATGATGGCGAATGCCGGAGGGGCTTGGGATAATGCGAAAAAACACGTTGAAAAGGGAAATTTCGGGGGCAAAGGATCGGATGTTCATAAAGCCGTGGTGGTTGGTGACACTGTTGGCGACCCGTTTAAAGATACATCGGGTCCTGCGATGAACATTTTAATCAACGTAATGGCTATTGTTAGTTTGGTTATCGCACCGCTATTAGTGTAGGTCTCCTCGGGATTTATTCGAAACAAGATCTTTAGAATTCGCAGCTTAGGCTGCGTTTTTTTTCGGAAAATTTTTGATATTGACTCGATCTTTTATCGTGTTTATGCAGTAAAGAATTGAAATTACGTAGGCTGACGTTTAACGTATCGCTATATAGTATAGTAGTATTGTGATTTTGTTCTTAGTGCAATGCAAAATGTTACCAGGATGGAGTAAGGATTGGGTGTAGGGGCTTAGGCGAAATGCCTAGTTTTTTCGAAAATTGTTGTGTCCTTAAAATGATTTTAAAGATACGAGGAAAAAATGTCTGAAAATAAACGTATTGCGGTAAGAACACCGCTCCGGGCGGGCGTTAAATTATCGCATCCTGCGGTCGGTGAGTTAGAGCTAACTACAGGTAACATTTCCGACACAGGAGCTTATATTTTTACAGGTGAAAATCGCCTGCCGTTAATTGGGGAAGTCGTTAGTGTTCAAGTCACCGGGATGGGAGGAGAGGATGCCCCGCTTGTCAAAATGCGTGTAGTTCGTTCTGATTCAGAAGGTATCGGGCTCGAGTTTGTAGCGGATTAGATTTTTTGTACGAGGAAAAGAACGTTTCTAGACAACCGTCATTATTTGCAAGGAGAGCGAGTACTCTGGCTAGGTAAACTTGGCTAGATAAGAGCTGATCAGATAAAACCTGTTTACATAGTAGAATCATCAATGCCAATGAGGCTTTCACCCAGAGTTTTTCCTTCTACTGCCAGACTTCTTCTCCCTAGGTTTAGCGGCATATGTTACTATTTGATTTCATTTATTAAAGAATAAGGCTATCACATGCATATCCATATCCTGGGTATCTGCGGCACTTTTATGGGGGGCTTGGCAATGCTGGCTCGCCAGTTGGGTTATACCGTTACAGGTTCCGATGCCAACGTATATCCACCCATGAGCGTGCAATTAGAGGAGCAGGGGATTTCTCTCATAGAGGGTTATGATCCATCGCAACTCGATCCAGCGCCCGATTTGGTCGTTGTCGGAAACGCCATGAGTCGAGGCAATGAGACCGTGGAATATATGTTGGAGCGCGGCATCCCTTTTATATCCGGTCCTCAGTGGCTGTTTGAGCATTTGCTAAAGGATAGATGGGTGCTCGCGGTTGCCGGTACCCATGGTAAAACGACAACCAGTAGTATGCTGGCTTGGATTTTAGAGTTTGCTGGGATGAAGCCTGGTTTTTTGATCGGTGGGATTCCAAGTAATTTTGGCGTGTCGGCAGCCTTAGGTGATTCGGCTTTCTTTGTCATAGAAGCTGACGAATATGACAGCGCCTTTTTTGATAAGCGTTCTAAATTTGTACATTATCACCCTCGAACGGCAATTCTCAATAATTTGGAATTTGATCATGCCGACATATTCGACAACCTCGAGGCTATAGCAAAACAGTTTCATCATTTGATAAGAATTATTCCAAGAAATGGCCTGGTTATCGTTCCCGAGTCCGATAGTAATATTGGGAGAGTTTTAGAAAAAGGCCTTTGGTCTGAGCTGGAAAAGACCTCGTCTAATCGGTCTGAAGGCGCTCGCTGGTCGGCTGATTTACTGAATTCTGACGGCAGTTTGTTCTCAGTCTGGATGGACGGAATTAATATAGGTAGCGTCGATTGGCCGCAAACAGGTATGCATAATATTGACAATGCTTTAGCGGCAATCGCGGCAGCAAGGCATGTCGGTGTGCGACCGGCTATCGCTGTCGAAGCCTTATGTCTATTCACCGGCGTAAAGCGTCGAATGGAATTGTTGGGCGTTCCAAATGGTATTTCCGTCTATGATGATTTCGCGCATCATCCCACAGCAATAGAAACTACTCTCGCTGGGCTGCGCGCAAAAGTTGGAAAGAAAAAAATTATTGCCGTCATTGAGCCTCGATCTCACACCATGCGGTTAGGGTCACATTTAGGTAGTTTGGCCGGTGCCAGCCGTGATGCTGATTTAGTTATTTGGTATCAGCCAAAAGGCATGGATTGGTCTCTTGAGTCGGTTGTTAGTAACAGCAGCAACAAGGCATGTGTTAGTGACTCGATTGACGGCATCATTGCTACGGTGGTAGAAAATGCTCGGGCTGGCGATCATGTCGTTATTATGAGTAATGGCGGCTTTTCTGGAATTCATCAACAATTATTGGCTGCGTTAAATTAGCTGCTTCTTTAATTTGCATAAGTAAATATTCTTTAGGATTAACGAGTTTATGAGAGATCAATTATTTACGTTGTACGAAAAGCTTATATTGAACAAACCGCTAGCTTCTCTGCTTGTCGTGTTAGTTATTATCGGAGGGCTATCAACCGCTATTCCAAGTTTTAAACTAGATGCTTCAGCTGATTCTCTGGTACTGGAGGGCGATCAGGCTCTCAAGTATTCTCGCGAGATAAACAAGCGATTTCAGTCGGAAGATTTTTTGCTAGTGACGTTTAGTCCCACAAAAGATCTCATGTCAGACGAGTCACTAGCCGTATTGGAGCAGCTGCGAGGTGAATTGATCGCGCTTGACGGCGTATCTTCAGTAACAAGTATTCTTGATGTTCCTCTGCTCCAGAGTCCAAAAGTTGAGTTAAGTGACATTGCCGCTGGCGGTGAACTGCGCACATTACGAACGCCAGGAATCGATAAAAAATTGGTTTTGGACGAGTTAACAAATAGCCCCATCTACCGTAACTTATTAATGGGTTCCGATGCTCGAACAACCGCCATACAAATTAACTTGGCGCGCGATCAGAGGTATTTGGAGTTGTTAGGTAAGCGTGAGAGCCTTCGTGAGCTTGCCGCGACGTCGAAGCTCTCGGTAGAATTACAAGACGAACTCGATACTACAGAAGAGATGTTTCGAGACTACGCAGCAGTTTTTAATGAACGTCAAAATCAGTTGGTAGAAGTTGTTAGGGGAATTATTGGTCCTTACCGAAGTGAGGGACAGCTTTTCCTAGGTGGCGTACCTATGATCGCCGCCGATATGATCAATTTTGTGAAAAATGATCTCGCGATCTTTGGGAGCGGTATTGTTTTGTTCATTATTTTGGTTTTGTCGCTAATTTTTAGACGTATTACCTGGGTTGTCTTTCCACTAATTACGTGTATTTTGTCAACGGCGTTTATGTTGGGGTTAATTACCTGGCTCGATTGGCGAATGACAGTTATATCATCAAATTTTGTTGCCCTCCTTCTTATCATAACGTTGTCGATTACTATTCACTTAGTCGTCCGCTATCGGGAAATGTTATCTACGAATCCAGAAATGAGTCAGCGTGAGCTGGTAAAAAAATCGACCTTGCTGATGGTGAAACCCTGTATTTATACCGCCTTAACAACCATGGTCGCCTTCGCTTCTTTGGTGGTCAGTGGTATTCGTCCTGTCATCGATTTTGGGTGGATGATGACGGTTGGTGTGACTGCAGCGCTGATAATTGTCTTTATTGTTTTGCCTGCGATGTTAATGCTGGTAAAAAAACCCAATGTTGTTAAGGCCGAGTCTTCGGAGTTGGCGTTTACCACCCACTTCGCTACTTTTACGGAAAATCACGGTTCGCTAATTTTGTGGGTTTCTTCGTTTTTTGTCGCACTGAGTATTTGGGGTGTTGTTCATCTTGAAGTTGAAAATCGATTTATTGACTA